>CAVFAM010000314.1:0-2888 GCA_963620375.1 Bacteroidaceae bacterium | reverse complement strand
ATATATGAAAAAAAATTATGGAAGTATGTAATTTGTGTTGTAACGGCATCATTATTTCATACAGGAATTCTGGTTACCCTCGTATTGTATTTTCTGGTAAATTATAAAAAAAGAATTTTTACACCCAAAGTGATGCTGCTTGCACTATGTGGACTTTTTGTATTTCGGCAGATTGCTTTTATATTAATTGAAAAAATTTTGTCGGGAACAAAGTATTATTATTATATAATGTCTATGTCAGGAACAGTATTTCAGAAGTTTGTATTTATAATACAGATAGGAATATTTATAATAATGTTATTCTGCTATAAAACAGCATCAGTTGACAAAAAGTACATGCTGGCATATTGGTCTCAGGCATTAACAATTGCAATGGTAATGTTTACGGGTATAATTCCTGAAATATCCCGTGTTGCGTGGTATTTTATGGCATATCAAATTATTGGAATACCAGTGACGATGAGTTATATCAAAAAAAAGTATCACCGAATTATTTTTAACATGGGAATTATAGGTGTGTATATCGTATATTTTGTTTATGATTTTATTTATATGAAATATTATGATGTAATCCCATACAATTTTTGCTTTTGGAGCAAATAAAATCTGGAAAATCTGGGGATTATTATGAGAATAAAGAAAATAATTAAGAGTATTTTGCGTAAAACTTCAATGGTGTTAAGAACTACATCAGATATAGCATATAAGGATGCCCAAAATATCCTTACATCATATTTGGAGACCCCTATTGCAACGTGTGTTGGTAATAATATATTGGCACCACAATATGATTTACAAATTGTAGTGCCAGCCTACAATGCTGAAAAATATATGGAGGAGTGTTTGAATTCAGCATTGTGCCAAAAAACGGAATTTTCATATATTGTGACCGTTGTAAATGATGGCTCAACAGATTCTACTGGTGAAATCATAGAACGAATATGTAGTAAGAATAGAGATAAAATCGAGGTAATAAATCAGAATAATAGAGGATTTTCTGGAGCTCGAAATGCTGGATTGCAGATTTTGAAAGGACGATATATTACATTTTTGGATTCGGATGACATGCTTGCAGATGGTGCAGTACAGGTGTTAATGGAGACCGCAATTGACCGAAATTCAAAACGTTTTGTGGCAGATATAGTACAGGGAAGCTGGATTACAGGTACAAACCTGAACGGAGGACGAATGCAACGTGCAACAGAATTGTCTGGTTTTCCGTGGGGGAAAATTTATAGAGCGGAATTATTTGAGCATTTTCAATTTCCTGAGGGGTATTGGTTTGAGGATACCCCGATTTCTTTTATATTGTATGGCTGTAATTTGAAAACAAAGGTAATCGATAATGCTGTTTATATGTATCGAGTTAATCCAAAGGGAATTACGGCTACAGCACCCAAAAGCAGGAGAAGCGTGGAAACATACTATATCACAGCTCTTTGCCTTAGAGAAATCCCAAGGTTTGGGGTGCAGTATGACCAGAGAGCATATGAGTATTTTCTTAATCAATGTGTAATGAATGAACTGAGAATAAAGCATAGACCAAGGAAGATACGAGAAGCAGTTTTTGTGTTGGAGGCAGACTTGAAGAGGCAATATTTTCCTAAAAATAAAATTTGGCTTGAAGAGAAAGATAGAAAACGATGTATATATCTACGGGATATAGAACATGCATTAGAAGGTAGAATGTTTAGCAGATTTGAATTACTTGCCAGAACAAAGGAGTATTAATGAATCGCTATAGATATTTGTTTAAGAATATAGGCTTATTGACACTGGGCAGTTTTGCAACAAAAATGCTTAGTTTTTTTCTGGTGCCATTATATACCAATATTCTTTCTACAACAGAGTATGGAACATATGATATTTTTAATACGACTATAGGGGTTTTAATTCCGATACTTACATTAAATATTCAGGATTCTGTTATTCGTTTTGCGATGGATAGAGAGTATGATAGAAAATCTGTTATGACAATAGGAATGAAGTATTTCATTATTGGAATGACAATTGTATCGGCAGGATTAGCAATTAACTGCTATTTCGGGTGGAGCAGTATTGCCAGGGAGTATGCTATTTTTTTCTGGCTTATGTATTTATCACAGTCACTTTCAGGTATTGTCCTTGGTTATACACGTGGAATTGAACATATTGCAGACTTATCTGTATCAAGTGTAATTAATTCGGTTGTTGTAATCACCTGCAACATCTTATTTCTGACAGTGTTCAAGTGGGGGTTATTTGGATATTTTCTTGCAAATATAGTAGGACCGCTTATTCAATGCATATACCTTTTGTTTAAAACTAAAAGCATTTCGGATATATGTCTGTCAGGGAAATATAAAAAAGAAGAAAAGGAAATGCTTACATATTGCAGACCAATGATGGCAAATGGCATTGCCTGGTGGGTAAATAACACGTCAGATAGATACATTGTTATTTTTTTCTGTGGACTGGCACAAAATGGGGTATATTCTGTCGCTTCAAAAATACCATCTATCATTAATATTTTTCAGAGCATATTTTCTCAGGCATGGACGCTGTCGGCAGTAAGGGATTTTGATACAGAGGATAAAAATGGCTTTTTTGCAAATACTTATAGGGTATATAATTGCTTTATGGTCATTATATGTTCAGTAATAATTGTGTCAGATAAATTTTTGGCATGTCTCTTGTATGCAAAAGATTTTTATGTGGCATGGAAGTATGTGCCATGGTTATCTATAGCAATTGTGTTTGGAGCATTGTCAGGATATATAGGAGGATTTTTTTCGGCAGTTAAAAATTCAAAAATATATGCGCAGTCCACAATCGTTGGAGCAATAGTGAATGTTATCTTAAATTTGATTTTAACACCAGCTATGGGGGCTCTTGGTGCTGCTATAGCT
>CAVFAM010000313.1:11925-12276 GCA_963620375.1 Bacteroidaceae bacterium | reverse complement strand
TGAGCCATGGATGGCGAATGCGCCAATGTGTCCAGCAAAAGCTGCCAGTGGCAGGTTTTGTCGGTCGAGCGGTTGCGTCAAGTCACCAACACATAAATCTGAACATTTAGAAATTCTTATATCCGTAACCCGTCACAAACTCCTGCCTATACCAGCCTGACATCCGAGCCACAACTTTTAAAGGAGACCACATTATGAGAAAACTCAAAGTATACAAAAAAACAGTCAGCATAGTAAACGAAACCGCCACAGCCATGTACGAAAGCGTGGTCGGAAATCAAAAAGGCTTTCTCCTCGAAAGCTACGACAAAAACTACGACCGCTACACCCTATTCGGTGCCAACCCGGAAG
>CAVFAM010000313.1:0-11832 GCA_963620375.1 Bacteroidaceae bacterium | reverse complement strand
ACCCGGAAGAGATTATATCCTCAAAAGGCAACGCACTTGTAATCACCAGAAATGACGGCACTCAGGAAATCCGTGAGGGCAACCCCTTAGACCTTTTGAAAAAATATTACAGTGATTTTGAAATAATAAAAGACAACGAGGAGCTTAATTTCTCCGGTGGACTGGTCGGCAATCTGGGCTATGACTTTATCAGATACACAGAGGTTCTCCCAGATGATAACCCAGATGAAATCGGAGTTGAGACCATCCAGATGATGCTCATGACAAAGTTCATAGTAGTAGACCATGTGGCAGAAACCCTCACAGCAGTAGTACTTGGCGAGGACAGTGACGAGGGAAAGGAGAAAGCCTTACAGGAAGCCGCAGAGCTTATAAAAAAAGCAAGATCTTCTGCAAATCCAGATAAGGCAGAGCCCGAAAAAAGGACATTTATCCATGACGGAATAATCGTAAAGCAGTCAGACACACTAGACCAGTACACAGCCAAGGTAAATAAAATCAAGGAATACATAAGAGAGGGACACATATTCCAGACAGTTTTATCCCAGAGGTGGACGATAGAGACTAAGCAGACCGGCTTTGAACTTTACAAGGAGCTGAGAGAGCTTAACCCATCCCCATATCTATATTATTTTAACTTTGGGGATTTTGAAGTGATTGGAAGCTCACCGGAAATGCTTGTCAAACAGCAGGGACCAAAGGTTTACACCTGTCCGATTGCAGGAACCAGACCGAGAGGGGCAGACGCAGAGGAGGACGCCCTCTTAAGGGATGAGCTTTTGCAGGATGAAAAGGAGAGAGCAGAGCATGTAATGCTTGTGGACTTAGCCAGAAATGACATGGGCAGAATATCAGAGTTTGGCACAGTAAAGGTCACACAGTTTATGGAGGTGCAGAATTACTCACATGTCATGCACATCGTATCCATGGTTGAGGGCAGGAAAAAGGGAGAGTTTCATCCATTGGATTTAGTCGCCTCCTTTCTCCCGGCAGGTACCTTATCCGGGGCACCTAAAATCAGGGCTATGGAGATAATTGATGAGCTTGAGACAGTACGGAGAGGACTTTATGGCGGAGCCACAGGCTATGTGGATTTCTCAGGAGACATGGATTTTTGCATAACAATACGAACCATGATAAAGAAAGCCAATAAGGTATATCTTCAGGCAGGAGCCGGTATAGTAGCAGACTCAGTACCGGAGAGTGAATACAAGGAGTGCTGCAACAAGGTCATGGCGCTGGCAAAGACACTTGTAGAGGAGGAAAACTTATGATTTTACTAATAGACAATTACGACTCATTTACATATAACCTCTATCAGTATATTGGGATTTTTAACCCTGATATAAGGGTTGTGAGAAATGACCAGATTACGATTGAAGAGATAGAGGAAATGAATCCGGAGCGGATTATTTTATCACCCGGACCCAAAAATCCAAAGGAAGCGGGCATATGCCTGGATGTCGTTAAAAAATTCACAGGGGTAAAACCAATACTTGGCATCTGCCTCGGACATCAGTGCATAGGCGAAGCCCTGGGAGGAAGAGTTTCCTACGCCAAAAAGTTATTTCACGGCAAGCAGTCCTCCATTACACACACAGGTACCAGTATCTTTTCTGGGATAAATACTCCTATAAAGGTTGCAAGGTATCACTCTCTGGCAGTTTTGGAGAGTGACCTGCCTGAGACCTTAGAAGTCTTAGCCAGAACAGAGGATAATGAGATAATGGCAATAAAACACAGAGATTATCCGGTTGTGGGACTTCAGTTTCACCCGGAGTCAATCTATACCGAGCATGGCAAGAGAATGATAGAAAATTTTGTAAATGATGTGATTTAATCAAAAGCAGGGAGCCAATATGATATTAGACAAAATAGTTGAGGACAAAAAGCTAAGGCTTGTAGAGCATAAAAAAGCAGTGACTTTTCAAAACATAAGAAATCAGGCAGAAAAGACACCGACCCGGAAAAAGGATTGCTTTTATAACAATTTAAAAAAGGATGGTATCTCTATCATAGGTGAGTTTAAGAAAGCCTCACCGAGCCTTGGCAAAATCGAGAGCAAGATTGACTTGCTGGAGCGCATAAGTGAGTACAATGAGTCGGTTGATGCAATAAGCTGTCTCACAGAAGAAGACCATTTTAATGGAAACATTGAGTATCTGAAAGAGATAAGAAGCAAATCAGAGCTTCCGATTTTACGAAAGGACTTTATGATAGATGAGTACCAGTTCTATGAGGCGAAGGCAATCGGAGCGGATGCGGTACTGCTGATTACAGCAATCTTAGGTGACTCACAGATGAAAGCCTTTTATGAGCTTGCCAGGGAGCTTGAGCTGGATGTCCTGGTGGAGACCCATGATGAGGCTGAGATAGAGAGGGCGCTAAAGATTAATCCGAGAATACTTGGAGTGAATAACAGAAACCTCAATGACTTTTCCATAAGCTTAGATACCACAAAAAAGCTTAGAAAATACATACCAGAGGATAAGGTTTTCGTCTCTGAGAGTGGAATCATGGATGATAAGGATGTGGCATTCCTAAAGGATGTGGGAGTAGATGCTTTCCTAATCGGCAGGGCATTTATGGAGGCTGCGAATCCCAGAGAGCTTGCGAAGCGATGGAAGCAGAATTGACAGGCATCCAGAGAAGCAGCCGATGGCAGGTTCGGTTTAAACGGTAATTAAGTTTAATTATATGTATTTTTAAAAATGAAATAAGTTACGAAAATATAGAAAGGCAGGATAAGACATGAACAAGAAAGCATATTACGGAAAGTTCGGTGGTCAGTATGTATCTGAATCACTTATGAATACATTGGAAGAGGTTGACAAGGCATTTGAGGAAGCCATCCATGACCCTGAGTTTTTGAAGCAGTACCACTATTATCTGAAGCAGTATGTAGGACGTGAGACACCTCTTTATTTTGCAGAGAGATTAAGCGAAAAGTATGGCACAAAGATTTACTTGAAGAGAGAGGACTTAAACCACACAGGCGCCCACAAAATCAACAATGTAATCGGTCAGATATTGCTGGCAAAGCGCATGGGCAAGACCAAGGTCATAGCAGAGACCGGAGCAGGACAGCACGGTGTAGCTACAGCCACAGGAGCAGCACTTTTTAACATGGAGTGTACAGTCTATATGGGCAAGGAAGACATAGAGAGACAGGCGCTTAATGTAATGAGAATGGAGATGCTTGGTGCCAAGGTGGTATCGGTTGAGTCAGGAAGCAACACCTTAAAGGATGCCACAAATGAGGCAATCAGAACCTGGGCAAAGACAGCAGAGGACACATTTTACATAATCGGTTCCGCAGTTGGGCCTTATCCTTATCCTAAGATGGTAAAAGAGTTCCAGTCCTGTATCAGCCGTGAGGCTAAGAGACAGCACATGGAGGTCGAGGGTAGAAATCCGGATGCAGTTGTTGCCTGTGTAGGCGGCGGTTCAAACTCAATCGGAATGTTTGCAGACTTTATAGATGAGAAGGATGTGAGACTTATCGGAGTTGAGGCAGCAGGAAAAGGAATCGAGACAGGCGAGCATGCTTCAGCCATGGCACTTGGCAATCCGGGAGTGCTTCACGGTATGCGCTCATACCTCTTGCAGGATGAAAACGGCAATGTAGAGCTTGCCCATTCCATTTCCGCAGGACTTGATTATCCGGGTGTGGGACCTGAGCACGCATATTTAAGAGATTCTGGAAGAGCCGAATATGTGTCAATCACAGATACAGAGGCTATGGATGCCCTGATGGAGCTTACCCAGATGGAGGGAATTATTCCAGCAATCGAGAGCGCTCACGCCATGGCTTATGTATTCAAGCTGGCGAAAGAAATGACACCTGACCAGTCAATCGTTATGTGCTTATCAGGCAGAGGCGATAAGGATGTAAATACTATTTCAAACTATCTTGCAGGAAAAGGATATCTTAATTAGGAGGCAATTATGAATCGTATAGGAAATCGTATAGAAAAGAGATTTGCAGAATTAAAGGACAAAAACGAAAAGGCATTTATCACATACATTACAGCAGGACTTCCAGATATGGAGCACACCAAGGCGATAGTCAAGGCGCAGGAGGAGGCAGGGACAGATGTCATAGAGCTGGGCATCCCGTTTTCAGACCCTATAGCAGATGGACCAGTCATTCAGCAGGCATCCTATGAGGCTATTTTAAATGGAGCAACACTTAAGAAAATATTTGTCATGCTCGAAGAGCTTAGAAATGAGGGCTGCCAGATACCGATTATTTTTATGATGTATTACAATACACTGCTTCATTATGGAATAGATGAATTTGCAAAGAAATGTCAGGAGACAGGAGTAGACGGACTCATAATTCCAGACCTCCCATTTGAGGAACAGGCTGAGTTAAGAGATGCCCTGGGAGATGATGACAGGACAATAATGATACAGCTTGTATCTCCTGTTTCAAAGGACAGAATCCCTATGATACTTGAAAATGCAAGAGGCTTTGTCTACTGCGTATCATCTATGGGAGTGACAGGACAGGGAGGCAGCTTCCACAAGGAAATCATGGATTATCTAAAGTATGTTAAATCTGTGTCAAAGATTCCTGTGATGATGGGATTTGGAATAAGGACAGCAGAGGATATTAAGCCTATGAAGGATATCATTGATGGAGCGATTGTGGGCTCGCATTTCATTAATCTGATGAGGGAGCATGATTTTAAAGCAGAGGCGGCTGCGGATTATTGCAGAACATTTAAAAGCGAACTTAATGCACTTTAAGCTGTGGAAATTAGATGATATGCAGTGTGTTTTACAAAAAATATAAAGTTAATCATGAAAACTAATTGTGGATAGGAAGATTATATTTAAAAAGTGAGGATAAAATAATGTATGAATTAAAAGAGATTTTAGCAAAATTATCAGATGGCAGGGATTTAACAATAGACGAGGCAGGATATACACAGGACATGATTTTAACAGGTCAGGCTACAGAGGCGCAGATTGCCTGCATTCTGACTGCTCTTAAGATGAAGGGGGAGACTCTGGATGAGATTACAGGCTTTGCTTCTGTATTAAGAGATAAGGCTAACACTATTTCTCCTGATGTAGATAATTATGTGGACTTGGTCGGTACCGGCGGCGACTGTACATATTCCTTTAATATTTCTACTACTTCTGCCTTTGTGGTTGCTGCATCAGGGCTTCCAGTTGCAAAGCATGGCAACAGGTCTATTTCCTCTAAGAGCGGTGCGGGGGATGTGCTGGAGGCTCTGGGTGTAAATATTGCAGCAGACCCGGAGGTTGTAAAGAAGTGTGTTGAGGAGGTTGGAATCGGCTTTATGTTTGCTCCACACTTTAATCCTGCTATGAAATATGTAGGCAAGGTGAGAAAAGACCTGGGCTTTAGAACTATTTTTAATATCCTTGGACCTCTCTCAAATCCATCCAGAGCAAAGGCTATGGTAGTAGGAGTTTACACTTCCAAGTTGACGGAAGTAATCGCAAAGGCTATGATGAATATTGGTGTTGAGCGTGCCTTTGTCGTAAGTGGCTGTGACAACATGGATGAGATTACACTTACAGGAGAGACAACTATCTCTGAGATAAAGGATGGAGCGGTAAATACATTTACTGTTACACCTGAGCAGTTCGGCTTAAAGAGCTGTGAGCTTTCTGAGCTTCAGGGTGGTGATGGCACTGTCAATGCAGGAATTACAAAGGATATTTTAAGTGGAAAAGAAAAAGGAGCCAAGAGGGATATTGTACTTTTAAATGCAGGTGCCACACTTTATGTAGGCGGCATGGCTGACTCTATAGATGCTGGTATCAGGCTTGCCAAGGAGACAATAGACTCAGGAAAGGCTCTCAAGACATTGGAGGCTCTTGTTAATGCGTCAAACTAAAAAGGTATTGCTGGTTGCTACTGGTGGTACGATTGCTTCAAAAAAGACAGAAAACGGACTGACACCGGGCATAACCCCAGAGGAACTGCTGGGATATGTGCCTGATGCAGGAGAGTACTGCCAGATTGATACGATACAGCTATTTAATCTGGACAGCACCAATATATCGCCAGAGCACTGGAAACTTATAGTTGAGTGCATAAGGAAAAATTATGACAGCTATGATGGCTTTGTTATTGCCCATGGCACAGACACCATGGCATACACGGCAGCAGCCTTATCCTATATGATACAGGATTCTGCAAAGCCAATAGTTATTACAGGCGCACAAAAGCCTATAAACCTCGACATAACAGATGCCAAGACCAATCTCTTAGACAGTATAAGGTATGCGTCAGATGATGCGTCTGAGGGAGTGGTAATTGTGTTTGGTGGCAAGGTAATTGCAGGAACCAGAGCTAAAAAGGTCAGGTCAAAAAGCTATAATGCCTTTTCAAGCATTGATTTTCCAGAGCTTGCCGTAATACAGGATAAGCGGCTCATCAGGTATATACCGGGGGTCAAGGGCAGTCAGAAAGTAAAATTTTATGACAATCTGAATGACAATATTTTTCTCTTAAAGCTCATACCGGGCATTAAGGCTGACATACTGGAATATGTTTTTGAAAAATATGATGCCATAATAGTAGAAAGCTTTGGAGTGGGCGGTATTCCTGTTACAATCAGGGAGAAGTTTTTCGCCCTCTGCCAGAAATATCAGGGTAAAATGATAATAATGGCTACACAGGTTGCCCATGAGGGCAGCGATATGACTGTCTATGAAGTGGGGCATGACATGAAGGCAAGCTGCAACTTCCTTGAATCATACGATATGACCCTTGAGTCTGTTATAGCAAAGACCATGTGGCTTCTGGCAAACTGCACAGATGATGCAGCAAGCAGGGAGAAGCTCTTTTACACCTGTATCAACCATGATATTTTGTTTACTGGAATATAAATGTTAACCTTGCATAAAATAATGGTTGACAATACGCACGGACTGATATATTATAATCCCCGAAAGGAGATTTAGTTATGAATAAAATATCAGTTCGTGCTATTTGTTTTATCGGTATGTTTACCGCAATTACAGCAATTTTATCTATTGCTACAATTCCAACACCATGGGGAGTACCATTCACATTACAGACATTTGCAATGGCTCTTAGTGGATTAGTACTCGGAAAGAAATATGGTACAGCTTCTACTGTATTATATGTATTACTTGGTCTTATCGGAGTTCCTGTATACGCAGGTATGAGTGCCGGACCTGGCGTATTATTTGGTGTGACAGGTGGATATATATTTGGTTTTGTACTTATGACATTTTTCTGCGGACTCGGAATCGAGTTTGAGGGAAAGAAAAACGGTGTATTCTTCACAATGCTTTTCAGCATTATCGGACTTGCATGCTGCCATATACTTGGAATTATCCAGCTCAAGGTAGTTGCACAGATGGGATGGGGAGCAGCAGCTATGGCTGGTACAGTTCCATATCTTGTAAAGGATATACTTTCAGTGGTTGCAGCATATCTGGTTGCAATAGCAGTGAGAAAGGCTTTAAAGTCTGCCAATTTATTAGAAGCAAACAA
Source organism: Bacteroidaceae bacterium (assembly GCA_963620375.1). GTDB lineage: Bacteria > Bacillota > Clostridia > Lachnospirales > Lachnospiraceae > Roseburia. The sequence continues at coordinate 4,322 of CAVFAM010000313.1, read as the reverse complement.
GGTTTCGGTTGAAAATTAACATATGGCCATGACAGGCAATTAGCTTTTTTATTTGGGCTCCAGCTTATGCTGGGGCTCTTTTGCTGTAATGGGTTATGTTGTTTTTACTAAAAAAATCATAAGAAATTAGGTGAAATTAACGATTTACATATCATTTCCTATAAAATATAATAAAATACGAAAATAAACGAAAATTATCTTTGGAGAGATAAACGGTAAAGATTATGATTAGCGAGAAATATTTATTTGATGATTTGGGCGCAGTTTATGCGAGTGATGAGACAAGATTTCGTCTGTGGGCACCAGTGGCAGATGAGGTCTTTTTGTGTTTGTATAAGACTGGCGATGGGGATGACCTTATAAAAAGAGTCAGCATGGAAAAGAGCCAGGGGGGTACCTGGGTCAGCCTGCAGGCTGGTGATTTGGATAAGACCTACTATACTTATGAGTTAAAATATGGCGACAGGCTTATAGAAAGCTATGACCCTTATGCAAGGGCATGTGGTGTAAATGGGCTGCGCTCCATGGTAGTAGACCTTGCAAAGACCAATCCGGAGGGCTTTAGTCAGGATAAGGGGCCTGCCTGTGCTGAGATAACTGATGCCATAATCACAGAAATATCTGTAGTAGACACAACAGCAGACAAGAGTGCGGGCGTGAAAAATGCAGGAAAGCTTTTAGGGCTTACAGAGGAAGGCACAGTGTCAGCAGAGGGCATGGCAACAGGTCTTGACCACATCAGGGAGCTTGGAGTGACCCATGTGCAGATTATGCCATCCTTTGATTTTGCAAGCATTGACGAGGCATCTGACAAGGAGCAGTACAACTGGGGTTATGACCCATTAAACTACAATATTCCAGAGGGCTCCCTGTCCAGTGACCCATTTCATGGCGAGGTGAGAATCAGGGAATACAAGCAGATGGTAAAGACCTTCCATGATAATGGCATAGGTGTCATCATGGACGTGGTTTACAACCATACATTCAATATCGAGGGTAACAGCTTCCAGAAGACTGCACCAGACTATTTCTATAGAAAAGATGGCGACAGATATTCTGATGCCTCAGCCTGTGGCAATGAGGTGGCTTCAGAGAGACCCATGGTCAGAAAATACATAATAGATTCCCTGTGCTACTGGGTCAGCGAGTACCATATAGATGGTTTCAGATTTGACCTGATGGGGGTACTTGATATAGAGACCATGAATCAGGCGAGAGAAGCTCTTGTAAAGCTCAAGCCGGATATTATCCTCTATGGTGAGGGCTGGGCAGGAGGCGCTTCCGTGCTGTCTGCGGACCAGAGAGCCCTTAAGGTAAATGTGGCAGAGATGCCTGGATATGGCATGTTTTCTGATGATATAAGGGATAATGTAAAGGGACATGTATTCTACTATGACCAGCTTGGTTATGCAGATGGTGGAACTGGCAAGGAAAATGACATCCGCTACGCTGTGACAGGAGCCGTGAAGCACCCACAGGTGGATTATGGCAGCTACAAATACACAGCAGAGGGTGCCTGGGCAGTCAGACCTGGCAACAGCATAAACTATGTGTCCTGCCATGACAATTATACACTCTGGGACAGATATGCAATATCATCACCTGATGACAGCATAGATATATTAAAAAGAAAAAATATGCTGAGTGCAGCCATCGTTTTCACTTCCCAGGGAGTACCATTCTTCCTGCAGGGAGAGGAATTCGGCCGCACCAAGCCTGTAGAAGGCTCAGATGAAAGAGCAGAAAACAGCTACAATATGCCACTGTATACAAACAGTCTGAAATACGGCAGACTGGCTGAATTTAAAGATATGAATGAGTACTACAAGGGACTTATCCAAATCAGGAAAAATCATGGACTGTTCAGATTAAGAACAGCATACCAGGTAAGGGAGAAGCTTGAGTTTATAGCCTGCAGTAAAGCTAATGTTGTAGCCTACAGGCTTAAGGATGAGAATGAGCAGATATTTGTTGCTTATAATGCAAACAGGGAGGCTGTGACACTGGACTTGCCGGAAGAGGGTGAGTGGACAGTGATAGCACAGGATATATGTGCTGATGACAGAGGAATTGCCCGGATTAAAAATCAGGCAGAGATTCCTCAAATCTCATGCCTGATTGCAGTTAAAAATAAGTAGTGCTTAGTGAGTACTCTTATTTATATATTGGTTTTTATATTTTGAATAGACAATACGCTGGCTTCTGTAGAGTCCGAAGTATCCTGACAGCATATAGCTGAAGGATATGGCAAGCAGGAAATATGGCATGCCGTCATAGCCGAATAATTCAAAGCTTATTAGAAGCGATGAAATAGGGCAGTTGGTTACACCACAGAATACAGAAGTCATGCCAACAGCTGTACAGAGTGTTGGTGAGAAACCCAAGAGGTTTCCAAAGAGACAGCCGAAGGCTGCACCAGTACAAAAGGATGGAACGATTTCACCGCCTTTGTAGCCAGCTGCCAGTGTGAGAGCGGTAAAGATTATTTTGAGCAAAAAGGTCTCAGGCTTTACTGTTCCGTTGATACACTGCTCGATGATATTCATACCGGTTCCGCTGTAGGTCTGATTACCGACCAGAAGGGTGGCGGTTATAATAAACACGCCGCCTGCAAAGGCACGGATGTAAGGATTTTTGAAAAATTTCTTATACAGCTTCTCAGCACTGTGCATGGTGATGCAGAAGAGGATGCTGACCAGGGCGCACAGGACTGCCAGAAAAGAAATCTCTATAGCGGTTTTAAGCCCGAAGGCAGGTATGGATTCTATCAGGAAAAACTCGTTTTTAACGCCAAAGTAATTTGCAACTCCATGGGCAACCAGAGAGCTGATTACGCATGGAACTAAGGCGTTGTAATACATGACACCCACGGAAATCATTTCCATGGAAAATATGGCAGCTGCCATAGGTGTCCCAAAGAGCGCTGAAAAGGCAGCACTCATACCGCACATAATCATGACGTTTCTGTCTTTATCGTCGAAGCGCAAAAGCCTTCCGATAGAGTTGCCGAGACTGCCGCCCATCTGAAGGGCTGCACCCTCTCGACCGGCAGAGCCACCCAGCAGGTGGGTGATGATTGTGGAAACAAATATAAGCGGAGCCATTCTGAAGGGAAGCCTGTCCCCCGAATGAATAGCAGAGATTACAAGGTTTGTGCCTGTGTCCTTTTCATCATGAAGCAGGTGGTATAAGCCTACAATCACAAGACCACCGAAGGGCAGGAAAAAAATAAGCCATGGATGGGAAAGCCTGATATTTGTGGCTCCTATAAGTCCATAGCAGAAAGCGGTACCACAGAGACCGACTATAAGACCTACTAAAATTGAAAAAATCACCCACTTACAGGAAACTGCAAACCGGTGAGCATTGTGTTTTATCTTGTGTACGATAACATCATTCATAAATTAAGCACCTCAACATTTTCTTTGTTTATAGTAGCATTACATAATTGTTTTTACAATATTGTTGAGTAAATAAAAGAATGATATAATAAAAATAACTTTACAAAATCAGGAGGAATGAAAATGAGAACAAGTGGCGTACTCATGCCAATATCATCACTTCCATCACCATATGGAATAGGAACGATGGGAAAGGCGGCAAAGAAGTTTGTAGATTTTTTGGAGAAGGGAGGCCAGACATATTGGCAGATTCTCCCAATCTGTCCTACAAGCTATGGTGACTCTCCATATCAGTCATTTTCCAGCTTTGCCGGAAACCCTTATTTTATAGATTTAGAGTATCTTTGCAAGGATAAGCTTCTGACTAAAAAGGAATGTGAGTCATTCCCATGGGGCGGAAGCAAAAAATATGTAGATTACGGAGTGATGTATGAGTCAAGATACGCACTTCTCAAAAAGGCGTATGCCCGTTTCATGAAAAAAGTCCCTTCTGATTATTCAGAGTTTTGTAAGAATGAGGCAGAGTGGCTTGACGAGTATGCACTTTTCATGGCACTTAAGGATGCAAATGACGGAGTAGCATGGACAGAGTGGAACAAGGAGCTTAAGCTCAGAAAGCCAGAAGCACTGGAAAAAGCAAAGGCTGAGTATGCAGACGATATAGAGTTCTACAAGATGCTCCAGTACTTATTCTACAAGCAGTGGAGACAGCTCAAGGCATATGCCAATGAAAAGGGCATCCAGATAATCGGTGATGTGCCAATCTATGTATCTGGAGACAGTGCAGATGTATGGGCTAATCCAAAGCAGTTTTATCTGGATGAGGACTTAAATCCAATCGAGGTAGCAGGCTGCCCACCAGATGCCTTTTCAGAGGATGGACAGCTCTGGGGCAACCCACTTTTCCGTTGGGATGAGATG
>CAVFAM010000312.1:0-10382 GCA_963620375.1 Bacteroidaceae bacterium | reverse complement strand
CATCATAATGGTAAATAGTGATGTAAACATCAGGCTTGTGAGTGCTATGGCGCAGATTGCGATTATATTTCTTTTTCTGGATGCCCACAGAGACTTGAAGCTAAGTCTGCGGATACATTTTCTGTTTTTTACTCTCATACTGCTCTCTCCTGAATATGTCCGTCCTCAATTCTTATTATGCGGTCTGCAAGCTGGGCGATTTCCTCGTTGTGGGTAATCATCACAATAGTCTGTGAGAACTTCTGGCTTGTCACCTTTAGGAGGCTTAATACGTCCTGACTTGTGCGGCCATCTAAGTTTCCTGTGGGTTCATCCGCAAGAATTATGGCAGGCTCTGCCGCCAATGCTCTGGCTATGGCAACTCTCTGTTGCTGTCCACCTGATAGCTGGTTTGGGAGAGCATCGAGCCTCTGGTCGAGTCCCAGTGTTTCTGTTATCTTTTTCACAAAGTCCTTATCGACTTTACCGCCATCCAGCTCGATTGGCAGTACGATGTTTTCGTATACATTCAGTACCGGCACCAGATTGTAAGCCTGAAATACAAAGCCTATTTTTCTGCGTCTGAAAATAGTCAGCTCTTCGTCCTTTAAAGAAAAGATGTCCTTGCCATCCACGAATACCTTGCCAGAGCTTGGTCTGTCTAAGCCTCCCAGCATATGTAAGAGGGTGGACTTGCCGCTGCCGCTTGTGCCCACGATAGCCACAAACTCTCCTTTCTGCACATTAAGGCTCACGCCGTCTAAGGCATGCACACAGGCTTCGCCTGCCCCATATGTTTTCTTTAAATCACATGCTTGTAAAATGTCCATATATCCTCCATAAAAACTAAAAAATCTGTATGCAGCATTTATTTGTTACATACAGATTATCACATATCATTCTTTCCAGACTCTTTCCGGGAAGCGGTAAATTATTACAGTTTTGAAAGATTTAAGCAGATTTTGGCAGAAATACAGAAAAAGTACTGCCCTGCCCATAGACTGAGGTCACTTTTATGTAGCCGCCCTCTCCGCTTAAAATCTGCCTGCTCAGATACAGTCCGATACCCACACCTTCCATATTTTTGGTATCTTCTGACCGGTAAAATCTTGAAAAAATCTTAGGCAGTTCATCCTCTTTTATGCCGATACCGCTGTCTGTAATATCAATTCTTACAAACATTTCATAGGCAGTGACAGATATGCTTATACTGCCGTAATCCGTGTATTTGACAGCATTATCGAGGATGTTGCAGATGGCTTCCAGGGTCCATTTCCGGTCAAAATAGGCTTTTTCATCGGTGTCACATAGTATAAGCTCAAGCCCTTTAGTCCTGGCTTTAGACTCTGTATCTTTTACAGCAAGCTCAAGCATGGGGCTGAGTGCTTCCTGCTGTGGAGAGAGCTGTAATATGCCGTTTTCAAGCCTTGACAGCTTTACAAGCGAATCAATCAGAAATTGTAATTTTTCCGACTGGGCATGAAGCTGGACAATATTTTCACGCATCTGTGGCGATAAATTGTCGATGTCATCCTCAAGCAGCAGCTCACTGTAGAGGAGCAGATTGGCTATAGGAGTCTTGGTCTGGTGGGAAATATCCGCAATTAACGACTTAATCTTGTCCTTTTCCAGCTCCACATTTCTGGCAGATACAGCAGAAGCTGTCAGATAATGGGCAAATTTAGTCTCAAGTGAGGACAGGCGTGTCTCGTCAAAGCTTTTTTCAGAGAAATTGCCCTTGATAGCCTGATTCAGCATATCTTCTATTGTGTCAATGGTTTTCTTCGTGCGCATGTGGTTGATTAAAATTACAAGTACTGTAATTACAAGGCATATGCCCACGATACAGATGGCTGTATTATAGTTATTCATTCAAATCTATATCCTATTCCATATACTGTCTTGATGCTGTCCGGGGTGCCAAGCTTGTCTCTAAGTCTCTTGATGGACACAGAGAGGGCATTGGCATCCACAAATTCTGCACTGTCATTCCAGACCCTGTCCAGGAGAAAATCCCTGCGGAGATTTATGCCCTCATTTTGAACCAGAAGCCTTAAAAGGCGCTGCTCGGTCTTACTAAGCTCGATTTCCTGACCCTTTACTATAAATATCATTCTCTCAAAATCAAACTCATAGCAGCCCTTTTTGTATACATTGTCAGAGGTCTGTGCCTGTAGGCTTTCCGCCTTTCTAAGCTGGGTGTTAACCCTTGCCCTTAGCACTGACAGGGAGAAGGGCTTGGTGATGTAGTCATCTGCCCCAAGCTCAAGCCCTCTTACTATATCCATGTCTGTATCGTTTGCGGTTAAGAGAATAATGGGTATAGCCGGCAGCTCTCTCTTTAGCTCCTGCAAAAAATCAAGCCCGCTTCCATCCGGCAGGTTGATGTCAAGTAATATGAGAGACGGGCAGCCACACAGGAGCTGGTCTCTTGCAGCCTTTATGGTCTCACAGGAGACAAGCTGGCGGCTATCTGTCTTTAATGCCTTGCACAAACCCTGATTTAAGGCTGTGTCATCCTCTATGATTAGTATTTGCTCCATCTGTATGTCCTCGTAGTCAATAAAGATTTTAGACTATTATAGCACAGGAGGATTTTTGTAATAGGGTATTTTTAAATAAATTATGAGGCATGCCGCCTCTCTTCCATTGCCTTAAGCTTTAACAGAAGCTCCCTCTCCTCAGCAGAAATATGCTTTGGAACTGTAACCTCCAGAGTGACATATTCATCACCGTAGACATTTTTATTTCTCATAGACACAATGCCTTTATTTTTGAGACGCAGCTTGCTGCCAGTCTGGCTGCCTGCCGGAATCTTACATGTTACTGGTCCATACAGGGTGTCAACCCTGGTTTCTCCACCCAGAATTGCGGTTGTGTAAGGGATATCCTGTCTCGTGTATACATCCTGACCTGTCCTTGTGTACTTTTTATCCTTTGCAATATGCACATTAAGAAACAGATTTCCTCTGCGGCCATCCCGTGTGGTCTTTCCCTTGCCCTTTAGCCTGATGGACTGTCCATCGTTAACACCGGCAGGAATCTTTACTGAAAGAGTATCGTTTCTGGCACCATCAAAGAGAATCACCTTTTCACAGCCCAGAGCAGCTTCTTTGAAGGAAACAGTTATATCACTTTCTATATCGTTATTATTTTCTTCCCCATCCATGAAAGAATATGAGTTTTTATGATTAAAAAAGCTTCCGAACATGTCGTCAAACATGTCATTTATATTTCCCTCATAATGAAATTCCGTAGAACCATTATTTGCTGAATTTTTCCAGAAAAATGACTCATTGTTATTAGCATATTGATTTGGGTCGGCTCCCATGCTGCCATCAAAGGCTGCGTGACCGAATTTATCGTATAGCTTACGCTTCTCGTCATCAGAAAGAACATTGTAGGCTTCTGTTACTTCCTTGAAGATTTTTTCTGCTTCCGGATTGTCCTTGTTCATATCGGGATGGTATTTTTTGGCAAGCTTCCTGTAGGCACTTTTCATCTCCTGTTTGCTTGCGTTTTTGTTTATTCCAAGAACATCATAATAATCTCGTTTTGCCATAATAATCACCTTCTTTTTTATTATTTTTTATAAACAAAAGGCTCACCACTTTTGAAGTAGTAAGCCTTTTGTTACATTATTTTTTATTTTTACCAGCAAACAACTCGTTGGAGGCTGTCCATCGGCTTATCCCTCAATCGAGATATACTTTTTGCTCTCAACCTGTTTTGCATCCTTTTTAGGAATGGTAAGGGTTAAGATACCATGCTTGAAGCTTGCCTTGATATCATCCTGAGTTATCTCTTCTCCTACATAGAAGCTTCGCTGGCAGGCACCACTATATCTCTCACGACGGATGTAGTTGCCCTTCTTTGCTTCTTCTTTGGATTCAGCCTCATCTTTGTCCAAGCCCTTGGCTGCACTGATTGTCAGATAACCATCGTTAAGCTCGACAGTAATCTCATCCTTCTTGAAGCCTGGGAGATCCATCTCCAGCTCGTATTCCTTATCTGATTCCTTTATATCGGTATTCATTACATTTTTAGCCCTGTGTCCATACAACTTCTTTTCCATGTTCTTGAATTCACGGTCGTCAAATCCAAACCATGGATCCTGATAAAGGTCATCAAATAATTCAAAGTTTCCATTAAATAAACTAGGTGTTAACATAAGTCATCCTTCCTCTCTTTACAACAATATTATAACTACCTTGTTACTATTAAACTTTGAACCTGGAATGTTTGGAAACTATGTAATGGTTTCTTTTCTTTTGTTCTGACTACGTTATAGTCCCTTTGTTAGCACTTGTCAAGAGTGAGTGCTAATATTTTATTTTTGTTTTATAAATATAATAATTGCTTAATAAATTCTAGTTTTACATATTTTCCAGCCGTATTTGTCATTGACGGAGCCAACTCACTATGCTAGACTTAATTCTTATATACAACAGATTCGGAGGTTATCCACAACATGAGACGTTGATTATTTGCTAATTCAATATTGTAAAAATCAGGCTGCATTTTTGCGGTCTGCTTTGGTTACTTTTTGATTGGTAAATAAGGAGGTTTTATGTTTAAAAAATTTGATAACTACGACGGAGTCTGTTTTTTTAATGGGCTTATCTTTTATGCACCTGTGGCACTGCTTATCAGGACTCAGGCAGGTGTTTCAAACGCGGCATTTTTTATGCTTCAGGCGTTACTGTCTCTCGCTATTTTTGTGGGAGAGATTCCAACTGGATTTATAACAGATAAAATAGGATACAAAAAATCAATTATTTTGGCACAGATAACCATGCTTTTCGCCCGTATAATGCTCTTATTAGCTTTTGTGTTTCACTCTATGTGGCTTTTTGTGCTGGAGGCTGTAATCGAGGGAATAGGGGGCTGCCTGTCCTCTGGAACCTGTGAAGCTTACATATACAGTACTTATGACGAGGAGTTTTTTGCCAAGAAATCAGCCCATTCGGCGAATTATGGCACGATTGGCTTTATAATCAGCACGATTACATATGTATTTATATATAAGTATTTTGATATGAATGGTCTGCTTATATCTACCATAGTGTCAGGTGTTTTTGCGGTCTTTTTTGCCCTTGGGCTTAAGGATTCTGGTAAAAATAATTTAGAGGAGGCTGGTGCCACAGACCAGTCATTTGACCTGAGTAAAATTGTTGGACTTTTTAAAAACAAAAATTCCAGACATATTATGCTTATTCTCTCAACATTTAGCGTAATCTGGATTTTAATTAATTTTTTCTATGTGGAAAAATTAACGGATATGGGCATATCAGAGGAATGGATATCTGCTATAATTCTTGCCTATTCTTTTATTGAGATGCTTGCAGAGCCGATTATAACATGGGGAGAAAAGGCTGCAAAATCAAGGCTTCTTGTGGTATTTGCTGCCTTGTCAGGACTGTCCGTGATTATGCTTGGTCTTGTGCAGAACAAGGCAGCCAGCATTATTGCCATGTGCATTACACCTCTCTTTGTTACGGTAACAGAATACCTGATCATGGAGAGGGAAAATAAGCTTATAGATGACCTCAATATGGGCGAAAACAGAGCAGCATCTCTGTCTGCCATGAATATGGGGGTAAATATGGTTGAGATAGCTGCTCTGTTTGCATCGTCACTTTTTAGTCTGAATGCTGTAAAATGGTGCTTTGTGCTTGCGGGAAGTGTACTGCTTATATTTAATATCCCAGAGCTTCGTCCACGAGAATAATATGTATTCTGTCAGTATGCCTTGAATATCTGGTTATCAGGAACTGACAGCATATCGTATCAGGTGATTTACAGTTCATACATGAGCCTGTCTTAGTACAAGGCAGGGATAGTCCAAATCTTTTTGCATTAAGGCGTGCTGCTTCATTTCTGGCACGCTTCATTGCAGAATCTATATCTGCAGCAACCTTGTTCATGCCGACAATCAGGATAAGCTTTCCCGGGCCATATGCGTAGGCTGATACACGGTTTGAGTTGCCGTCAATATTTATAAGGATTCCGTCCTCGGTGATGGCATTTGTGCTTCCTAAGTATACGTCTGCACTATAGGCGAAAAGCTCTGCAGCCCTCTTATCATCCATGGCTTCCCTGTCGCAGTATTCATAGTTACCTGCCTTTAATGCATCTACAAGTCCGATTTCATTGACGGACATAGAGCCTCCCTTGGTGATTTTGCTCTCTTCAGGTATAAGCTCTAAGGCTTTGCTTAAGGCTTCCTCTTTTGTCTTGACGTAATATCCTGTCATGTTGCGGGATTTTAAGCCTTTGATTATTTTTTGTGCCAATTCTTCGTTTGTACTGTTCATATCTATGCTCCCTTGTGTTTGTTTTGTTAGATATGATTATCATACCACATTGATTTTAGTACGGTTAGATATTTAGCAGATTATTTTGTCACAAAAGCCATAAGCAGGGCGTCTGGTCCGATATGTGTGCCAATGGCAGGACCTACCTTGTGCAGGCTGCAGCCTGATAAATTAAATTTGCTCATGGTCTCTTCCATAAAGGTATTGCCCTTGGACTCATTGTTGCTGTGCCCAAAGAGTACTGGCAGCTCATCTGACAGCTCCATATCTGTGAGGAAGGACTGCATACCAGCTTTTGCAGCCTTACAGCCCCTTACCTTCATCTTGCACTCGATTATACCATCCTTGAGCCAGAGGACGGGTTTGATGCCGATAATATCACCTATATTTGCAATCACGGGCGATACCCTGCCTCCTTTTTTGAGATAGCGCATATCAGCAGGAACGCCAGTCAGGAAAATACGGCTTCTGATTTCAAGCAGCTTTGTCTCTATTTGAGCTGCACTTAATCCCTTGTCCCGCAGACTTACAGCATAATTAACTAACATTCTCTGGGACAGGGATGCCTGCAGGGAATCCACAATATAGATTTTATCGTATTCTGCCATGTTTTTTGCCAGCATAGCGCAGTTATAGGTTCCGGATAATTTGGAGGAAATTGTAATTACAAGTACCTCATCATCATTTTCCTTTACCTCTTCAAATACAGTCAGGTATTTGTCTGGGGATGGCTGGCTTGAGGCAGGAAGTGCCTCATTCTCATCTAATTTCCTGTAAAATCTGGTAAATGATTCTTCTGTATTTTCATCTATAGTCTCGTCCTCAAATATTGAAGAGATAGTAATTAACTTAACATCCATTGTTTTTGCTTCTGATTCCAATATATCAGATGCTGTATCTGTCACAATTATCATAGATACCTCCACTTGTTTTTTAGGTTTTCTGTATAGTTTTAATGTGATATAATATGTATCACATTATGTAACATGAGTTGAATTATAGCATTGTCTGGGGCAAAAACAATGCTTTGATGTGAGACAAAATGACTCATATTGACTTGAGTTGCTACGCACACAGAAAATCTGCCACCAACCGAACCTGCCACTGGCAGCTTCTCTGGATGCATGGCAACTGGCAGGTTCGGATGGTCATGTGGAGGGATTAGACTATGAAAGATACAGACAAGAGATATGAAGCCAACAGGCAGGTAAAAATCAAAATCAGCAGGGCACTTATAAAGCTTATGGAGCAGATGCCCTTTTCTGATATAACAGTCACTGATATAGTGCAGACAGCAGGGGTTGCCAGAGCCTCCTACTACCGCAATTTTGACTCAAAGGAAGAGGTACTAATCAAGGTGACGGATGACATCATGCAGGAATACCGCAAAAAGGCGGCGAAGCTTGATGGTGGCTTCTTCAGCTACCCTTCTATCCTGCTCATATTCAGGTATTTTAAGTCATATAAGCGGTTTATCCTGTGTGTATTTAAGTCGGGGCTGGCTTATATATATCTGGATATGTTTGACAGGGAGCTGGAAAATCAGATGGGGGACATGCCCTTTAATGACATCAAGAGATATAATGTGTATTTCTATTCGGGCGCTTTGTATAACGTATTCCTCAAATGGCTTGAAAACGGCATGAAGGAGAGTCCGCAGGCTATGGCAGAGGAAATATGCGGTCTGATAGGGGAAAACAGCGGTATGGATATTAAGATTAATGGGTAAAGAATGGTTGTGATTAGTTAAGCACTAACAGTGTAGTAATATAAAACATAATACAAAATATAGTATAATTATAATGTATTATATATTACTAAGTGTATATATTATAAAATTGCTACATAGGAAATTAACCATTTACAAGAGAATCTGATACTGACGGATTTTTCTGCATGCTAAGGCATACCCCAAAACAGTCATCAGCAGTTTTTATAGTATATTTGACATACAGAAGCATTAAAAATGGCATATGCACGTTTCGTACATATGCCATACCTGTTTACCTATTTATTTGCCAAATCTTATACAGAAGCTGTCTCTTTAAGATGTTTGAGACGGTTTGAAGCCTTCTCAACTGTATTTGAGAAGCTGCCCATACTCTCACTCAGGTTCTCCATAGCATCCTTGCTGCTTGCTGTATTTGCAGAAATTTCCTGAGATATTCCTGATAAGGTGCTTATGCCGTCCACTATAGTCTGGTTTGCATCAAGTACTGCGCCCACCTCTTCTGTCATGGTTGTAACGCCCTGTACCAGATCATTCATTCCATTTTCAACTTCGATAAAGTTCTCATGGACTGTCTTAACCAATTCCCGCTGAGCCTCGATACTCTGTACAGATACCTGAAGCTCTTTCTGAGTCTCATCTGTGACTCTTGTGAGGTCGTTCATAATTGCTGTAATCATTTCGGTAGACTGTTTTGTCTCCTCTGCAAGCTTTCTAATCTGGTCTGCTACGACAGCAAAGCCCTTTCCTGCCTCACCGGCTCTTGCTGCCTCAATTGACGCATTAAGTGCCAGGAGATTTGTCTGTGACGAAATGCTAAGTATAGTCTCTGTGATATTTGATACCTTTCCAACACTTTCTATAAGCTCTGCTATGGTACCTGAAATCTGTGAGGTTCCCTCATCTACAATTACAGACTGCTGTGCCAGCTCATCAGACTGTTGTTTGCCACGCTCAATAGCACTGCGCAGGGCATCAGTTGTACTCATGGCCTGGGTGCTTGTGTTGTTTGTATTTTCCAGACGATTCTGGATTTCATTTGTCATGGTTGCCTGTTTGGTAGCGGCATTTGCTGTCTCCTCAGAGCCGCTTGCAATCTGATCCATCGAAAGAGTTGTGTCATCAATGGAATGGTTAATCATTTCAAGTGAGGTTACTACATTATTGAAATCATTTGTGAGGTCATTTACGATAGTCTCAACCTCCTGAGCTACCTGAAGCTGCTTCTGGGCTTTTTCCTTTACCGCATCTGTCTCTTCCTGGGAAAAATCAATAAGCTTTCTTACAGCGCTGCATCCGCAGATAAAGCTTATGAGTATACAAAGTGCAACATAGGCGATTACACGAATCTGGTCAAGCTGCCCAGCAGAAAGAATTATAATGCTCTTTACTATAAGGATAATTGTTGTGGCACTGCATCCAAATACAATGAGAACCTGATTCAGATATACTGTCAGAGCCATCAAAATAGGAAATATCAGCATCATTGCGTCTATATCCTGTGTAAATACGAGTATCGCATAGGAAACGAGAAAGCCATATGCCATTCCCATCATGCCGCTTCTTGAGTCGAAATTCTTCTTGGTATGTATGGTATTTATGATAAAAAGGATAATATATGCAGCTGTAATACCAAGCTTGGCATTGCCCGACAGCCCACTGGATGTGAGTGTAACTATGACAAAAAACAAAAAAGAAACTGAAATTGTAACTGCAACGATTTTATTCGCCCTTAAAAACTGGTCTGGTGTTAAGTCTTTCCTAAGTAATTTCATTCTGTGACCTCCAAAGTATCCTCTCATTTATAATATAAAATTTATTTTGCGATAATTTTACTAAGTAATTATAGCATTAAATTATATCAAATGTGAAGAGGAGTCTGAAAATTCCTCAAAAAATAAAAAAATTAAGCCCGATCGATTATTTTAAATTCTCGACCGGGCTATAAATGAGGTTCCATCAATTTCATTTAATACACCTTCGCTTTCTTAAATTATGGGGTAAATCGTTAAGTTGTTTTTGGACCGTACCTCCTGTTCATAGATTTAAGTAAATTGTATACCACTATGGGCCTCTTCCTTTACTCATATGCTCATCTCCTTTTGTAGAGATTTATTTGTTGTCATTATAGTATAACAATTATTTGCGTATGTCAATAGAAATAGAAAATAAATTAAAATATACGCAAAAGTCAGACAATAATATATAGGTTGAACAAATGTCACATATATGCTTTCATGATGATACATAATAAAGTTTGATTATGTCTGCTGATTTAATTATAATAAACTCATATTCTGGTCTGGTATATAATTGGTATTATAATAAATCACAATATATACATTTATAAATGGAGG
>CAVFAM010000311.1:0-6779 GCA_963620375.1 Bacteroidaceae bacterium | reverse complement strand
AATATCTGATGACATGATGTACGCATTGATAGACATGAAGATTAAGGAATAAATGAGTTTACATAAATCAGGGACGATTTATTAAAATCATGGAGGAGCAAATGAAGAAGGTAATCACTTATGGAACATATGATTTGTTTCATGAAGGGCACTACAAATTATTAGAGAGAGCAAAAGCACTGGGGGACTATCTTATAGTGGGAGTCACTACTGAGCACTTTGATGAGGCGAGAGGCAAGGTTAATGTAGTGGATTCTATTATGACACGAATTGAAAATGTGCGTAAAACAGGCTTTGCTGACGAGATAATAATAGAGGACCATGAGGGGCAGAAAATAGAGGATATTCAGAAATATGGGGTGGATATCTTTACAGTAGGTTCAGACTGGGTGGGAACCTTTGACTATTTAAAACAGCTATGCCAGGTGGTGTATCTGGAGCGGACTCCTGACATATCATCTACCATGATTAGAAAGAGCAAGTTTAAGATTATAAATGTGGGCATTGTGGGCACTGGACGTATCGTGCCTCGTTTTGTCAAGGAAGCAAAGTATGTCAGCGGTATCAATATCAGATGTACATACAATCCTGAAATTACAGCAGAATATGCCTTTGATAACAGGCATGATATTCCTAACTGCTCAGGTGATTACGAGGCATTTCTCGAACAACTGGATGCAGTCTATATTGCTTCCCCAAATGAAACACATTATGAGTATGTAAAAAAAGCTTTGAAAAATGGCAAGCATGTGTTGTGTGAGAAGCCAGTGGCATTTACAAAGGCAGAGGCAGAGCAGCTGTACGAGTATGCCAGGTCTCACGGTCTGGTATTGATGGAGGCTGTAAAGACTGCATATTGTCCGGGCTTTGGACAGCTGCTCAATGTGGCAAAGAGTGGCAAAATAGGTGAGATACGTGATGTGGAGGCGTGCTTTACCAGACTTGCAGCAGCGGGCTCCAGAGAGAGGACGGATGCCAGATATGGAGGCAGCTTTCTGGAATTCAGCAGCTATACCCTGCTCCCTGCCATAAAGCTTCTAGGAAAAGAATATAAAAATGTGCATTTCGATATGCTTTTTGATGAGAATGGTGTGGATATATACACCAAGGTAGCACTGGCATATGAAAATGGCACAGCCCTTGCTAAAAACGGTGTGGCAGTCAAATCCGAAGGACAGCTTGTAATAGCAGGTACTAAGGGCTATATACTGGCACCATCGCCATGGTGGCTGACTAGAAGATTTGAGGTACACTATGAGGATCCAAATGATATAGAGGTATATGAGCCGACATTTCAGGGAGAGGGCTTCCGATATGAAATCAGCGATTTTGTATCCAAGGTAAACGGAATAGACAAAAATGGCTATAAGCTTACCGCAGAGGAGGCAATCGCCATGGCTGGAATAACTGAAGAATTTATGAGAGAAAAGGAAGAACTGTTACATGGAGAAGGCAGACATTAGAGTAGGTATTATAGGTACAGGACGGATAACTGGCAGATTTTGGGAAGAGTGTATGTGCGTGGATGGCATACATGTCTCAGCAATCTACAACAGACATATGGAGAGCATTGAGTGGTTTGCAGAGCAAAACCATATATCAGAGGAGGAAGGCATCCTCTTTACCGACAGCATAGATGCTTTTTATGATGCTGTGGATGCAGTATATATTGCAGCTCCTCACGAGTATCATGTGACATATGCCTTGCTGTCGCTTAAAAATGATAAGCACGTGCTTTGTGAAAAGCCAATGGCAACGAAAAAGAGTGATGTAGAGGAAATATTCAAACTGGCAGATGAGAAAAATCTGATTTGCATGGAGGCAGTCAAGACGGCATACTGTCCTGGATTTCAGTTCATACTGGAGCTTGTAAAAAGTGGTGCAATAGGTACAGCAAGAGATGTAGAGGCCACATTTACCAAGATTGGCACAGCAGCAGGACGGGAGATGTGGACAGAATACGGCGGAAGCTTCGTGGAACTGGGAAGCTATGTATTGCTGCCAGTTGTCAAGCTGTATGGCACAGAGGAGAAACCACAGATTAACAGCTTTAGCCTTGCAGGAGCACCGGGGCATGATTCGTATACCAAGATGATGCTCTCATATAAAAATCGTGTGGCTACAGTAAAGACTGGCCTGGGAGTGAAATCTGAGGGTGAGCTAATCATAGCGGGAGACAGGGGCTACATCAGAGTGCCATCCCCATGGTGGCTGACAAGGCGCATAGAGGTACACCATGAGAACCCTAATCAGGTAGAAGTCTATGAGGCAGACTTTGCGGGGGCAGGACTGAGATATGAAATCGCAGAGTTTGCAGACCGTATATCTTCAATTGGAACTGACTGCGATATTATTCCAGAAATCAGCGAAGCAGAAAGCATGTGGCTTGCAGATGTGATGGATGCCTTCCGCACAGAGCAGGCAGAAAAGCAAAAGCCAGCAGAGAAAATCCCAGAGGCTGATTTGAAACAGGTGAAGATATGGGCACACCGTGGATGCAGCATGGCTTATCCAGAAAACACCCTGCTGGCATTCAAGAAGGCGGCAGAGATTAAGGGGCTGACGGGCATAGAGCTAGACACACAGCTCACCAGAGATGGGGAGATTGTGGTCATCCATGATGAGCGCATAGACCGCACGACAGATGGCAGCGGACGTGTGTGTGATTTTACTCTGGAGGAATTAAGAAAGCTCCATATCACAGGCTCAGGACAGAATACTCCATATATACTGTCAGATGATGACAGGGATTTTATGGGAATGAATGAGGGAGAAGAGCTTCATGTCCCTACACTTAGGGAAGTATTTGAGACTGTGAAGCCCTACTGTGTGAGAGATGGACTCCGCATAAATATAGAGCTTAAAAACAGCGTCATAGCCTATGCAGGCATGGAGAAACAGGTAATAGATCTGGTGCGTGAGTACGGATTGAGTCAATATATAGTATACTCATCATTTAATCATGCATCCCTGCAGGTGGTGAGAAGCATTGAGCCAGAGGCAGAAATCGGTACACTGGCAGGTGACTATCATGACTGCCTGGATGGCTATAGAAAGTATAATGCGGATGCAATCCATCCATGGAACTGCGGTATGCCTGTAAATATGGATGATGTGCAGAAGCTTAAGGCTATGAATATACCGGTGAGAGTGTATAATGGCAGTGAACCTCTGTATGGACAGTGCAGGAGACTGCCTGACACTGACCTAAGAGAGTACTGCAGGCTGGGAATGACGGATTTATTTACCAATGTAGCAGAACGCTATTAAGCAAATCATAATTATTACCGATATATATACTAACTGAAATATAAAGATAAATGGATTTATCGTAAGTGCGAATGGAGTCGCAAAACATGAAAATGAAGAACCCTGCACTTAGTGCAGGGTTTTATTTTTTACAGGAGAAGAACATGCTATCAGGAATACAATATCAGGCACCGCTTAAGCTGGAAGCAATTGCAGAGGGAGGCTTCTCATATGCAGAGATACCCTATGACATTCTGGCAAATGGCGAACTGCCTACATATCAGAAGAAATCAGGTGAAAATCATATATTAAGAGTCTCAGGTCTCATATGTGAGCTTGAGGGACTGACACCAGCCAGACTATATGACATATTGGAGACATGCAGGAAATACCAGGGCAATTATGTAGTGCTGTCCACCATGAACTGCGCCCCAGGCATACTTGAGGAAGTGATAGAAGAGTGTGCCATGATGCTGACAGATTATGGCATACCTGTATTCATAGAAAATGGATGCAGCGGCAGTGATGAGACAGGATATATGCACAACTCATATTCTGATGTGTCACAGTTGATGCAGCTTGCATATTACTGCAATCGTTTATGTGAGAGACCTATGATAGGAATATGTTACAACATAGGCTATGGCAATCTGCTGGCAAAAAATATCAAGAGCCAGCTGTACCAGTGCAGAGAATACCTGTGTCTGGTTCATGCAAATGACAATAGCGGTGTAAAAAATGACAAGCAGATGCCATATACCTTCACAAAGGGCAGAGGAGACCTGTCAACAGACTGGTACCATATCGTAGGAGAACTGATTGGAATGGACTTCCAAGGCTGGATGATTTTTGATACTACAGGATTATTTGGCAGATGCCCGGAAAAATTACAGACACAGTTTGTACGATTGATGCACGCAATAGTGGATGAATGGGAGAAGCAGTATAGCTTTGAGGAGAGAGTACTCAACAAACCGGATAAGAAGCTCATATTATTTGGAGCAGGACAGATGCTCTATGACTACATGAGGACATTCGGAGATAAATATCCACCATACTTTGCCGTGGATAACGGGCCAAACAGATGGGGGACAGAGGCTTTCGGTGTGCAGATAAAGAAGCCAGATGAGATACTGACTGTACCAGAGGAAGAGCGTAATGTAGTGATTTGCTGTATGTATTATGATGCAATCGGAGCGCAGCTCAGAGAAATGGGTGTAGCGTATGATGAGTTTCAGGACAGATACTTTGTATAGATATGTAGTTTGATAAATGCAGGCAGAGTATCAGAAGCAGTCACATATTAAGTGAGATGGTGCAAGAAGCCAGACTATATATGTGGCAGATATAGAAAAAGAGGACCAGGAAGATGAAAGTTGGAGTACAGACAAAAGGCATACTCCCAGAGATGGGGCTGGAAGAAGGCGTGGCACTCATTGCCAATGCAGGATTTGAGAGCGTAGATTTTAATCTGGATACTTTTCTCAAAAATTCGGATGTGTATGCAGGCAAGATAAATAAGTTTTTTGATGCAGACTTAGAAAGTCTGCTGGCATATTTCGGTGAATATAAAAAGGCATTTGATGAGCATGGTATCAGACCATCACAGATGCATGCACCATATCCCATACTTGTACCTGCAAGAGGGGATGTGACAGACTATATGCAGGAGACCGTAATCCCAAAGAGTATAGCAATAGCAGGAATGATGGAAATCCCATGGGTGGTAATGCATCCATTTAAGCTGCAATATACATATGGTATAGAAGCCGAACGGGCTATGAACCTTAAGTATTTTGAATCACTCATCCCATTGCTAAAGAAATACCATGTGGGTGTATGTGTGGAAAATCTGTATGAGAGTGTAGGTGGCAGAATCACAGAGGGCACCTGCGCAGACCCACAGGACGCTATATACTATGTAGATACATTGAATCAGCTGGCAGGTGAAGAACTGTTTGGCTGCTGCCTGGATACAGGACATATGGAGCTGACTCACAGGGAGCCGGCAGATTATATCAGGCAGGTGGGAAAGAGACTTAAGATTTTACACATGCATGAGAATGATGCAATCGGTGACTTGCACCAGATGCCATATACCTTTGGTTCAAAGCCAGAGGATGGTGTGGATTGGAATGACTTCCGCAAAGCACTGGATGAGATAGGCTTTGACGGGACATTGAGCTTTGAGACATTTCCTTGTGTGAATAGCTTTCCGAGAGGTGCTAGGGAGGAAGTGCTTAGGACTATAAGGGAGATTGGGAAGGGAATAGCGGACAAGCAGAATTGTGAGGAATAAATTGGAACATACAGTTGCAACAGACCCAAAGGAAATTAAATATATAAAAAAGAGATGCAGAAAAGCATTTCGAGAAAAAGTATGCTTCTATATATGCAGAGTATTTCCAATTAAGAAAAATCTCATAAGCGTATGTACATTTGAGGGAAAAGGAGGATTTGGCTGCAATGCAAAACCATTGGTGAAAAAACTGCATGAGATGAACCCTGAATATGAGTTTGTATGGTTTGTCAACGATATGGATAAAGAATTCCCTGAATATATACGCAAGGTGCCTAACACCTTGTGGAGCAGAGCCTACTGGCTGAGTCGGTCTAAGGTATGGATTGATAATTATAGAAAGCCGTTTGGAACATGTAAGCGTAAAGGACAGTATTACTTAAACGTAAATCATTACACTATAGGAATAAAATGTACTGGATTGTTGCGTGGCAAGGGATTTTCGGAAATGGCATATCTGGTAAGCAAGAATGACTCAGATATGATAGATGACCTGGTAATAGATTCGGATTGGTGCGAGCAAAGCTTTGATAAAGCATTAGTGTATGAGGGAACATATTTAAAGACGGGCGCACCTAGATGTGATGTACTTCATGGAGATAGAAGTGAGCTTAAAGCAAGCTTCCATAAAAAATATAATCTTCCTGATGACGCAAAGGTCTTAATGTTTGCACCAACGTTCAGAGAGGGGGCAAAGGATGGAGTTCGCAGTGTATATTCAGAGATATGGTCAATAGATTTTAAGAGACTGATAGATAATCTGGAAAAGAAATTTGGTGGAGAATGGTATGTGTGCATAAGAGTTCATCCACAGTTAGCTCCAACATTTAGTGAATACAAGAATCCAGAGGTACAGAATAGACTCATAGATGAGAGCCAGGCAGATGATATGTACGAGATACTGGCTGCCATGGATGCTTATATCACAGACTACTCAAGCGCATGCTTTGAGGCAGGATTTGCCCATATACCAGTATTTATATATGCAGATGACATACAACAGTATATGAAAGATAGGGGGAGCTTAATGTGGAATTTTTCTACAAGTAAATTAAAGAATATTTCAGTAAACAAAGAGATATTTCAGAATATGAATATTTTTTTCCCTTTTAGTATTGCTACAAACAATGAGGAATTAGTCAGTAATATTTATAATTTTAGTTATAGGGAGTATGGTGAACGGTTAGACGAATTTTATAATAGTATTAATTTAGTATTTAATGGTAAGGCT
>CAVFAM010000310.1:0-2636 GCA_963620375.1 Bacteroidaceae bacterium | reverse complement strand
TTCATCTACTCGCCTCCCTGCTCTTCTGACTGCTCTGTCGAAAATAAATAGTCAAATTTGCAACCAAAAAGCTGGCATAATTTTTTAATTTCAAAAGTAGTAAATTTTCCGCTCTTCTTTTTGTTTTCATACGAAACTCTCGAAATTTCCAGTTTCATTGCAACGTCTGAATTTGTGAGTCCCATTCGAGCCTGTTCTGCATCTAAATTTCTAAACACGGTTTGTCTCCTTTCTTATTGTTTGCGTTTTGCAAACTTTGATTATAATATAGTTGCAAAATGTAAACTTGTCAATAGCTTTCTTTACATTTTGCAAACTTTTTAATTGACTTGTTTGCAGCACCTATATATAATCAAGTTACAGGAGGTGCTAGACATGGGAGACAACTTTAATGAAAACTTGAAATTTGCCAGAGAAAAACGAGGTCTTTCACAAAAAGAAGTAGCCGAGAATATTGGCGTTGCCAAGTCAACATATTCTTTATATGAGAGTGGAAATAGAGAGCCTAATGTACAAACAATAAAAAAGATTGCTGACGTGTTAAATACATCAGCAGATGAATTACTTGGCATTGATGATGAACCTCAAACTATAGCAGCTCACTTTGATGGAGACGAATACACAGAGGAGGAACTTTCTAAAATCAAAGAATTTGCTGAATTTGTTAAATCGAGTAGAAAATAAATTGTATTAGGGGGAGCTTATGGAAAAAAGAGAAAAAACTTGTATAGGATTAGTTATTTTAGGAATTATTGGTGTTTTTGTTGAAATAGGAGAACGTTCACTGTCTGGAATAGGATTTTATCTTATTATGATTATTGTCTTTGGTTCACTGTTTGCTTTATCACGTTTCATTACCAAACGATTTGATTCAACACCAGCACCAACAAAGTCAAAAAGTGAACGAAAAACAACTTATCAGCAAAGTGATAATTATTCGTCATCTGATAGAATTTATAAAGGACAGCGAGTAAATTCGTTTGTATCAGATTACACAATTATTGATTTGGAAACAACCGGATTTTCACCTAAAGATTGTAAGATCATAGAGCTATCGGCTATTAAGGTAAGAGGAAATAAGATTGTAGATACATATTCTATGCTGGTTAATCCAGAAACACATATTTCAAGCAAGATTACCAAAATAACTCACATAACAGACGATATGGTGAAAGAAGCTCCCACCATTGAGCAAATTTTGCCTAATTACCTTTCTTTTATAGGAAATGATATCGTTATCGGACATAATGTACACTTTGACATTAATTTTATTTATGACAACAATCTCAGGATTGCAAATCAGCCTTTCAAGAATTGTTATATCGACACTCTATATCTTGCAAGAAAAGCTTTGCCACAATTAGAACATCATAAATTAGCTGACCTTGCTGATTACTATAATATTGTTCCTGATAATGCCCATAGAGCTTTATGTGATTGTGAAACAACTTATAAAGTTTATAATAATTTAAAAAATGCTAACAAGAAAAAAGGTAAATAATAACTATACTAAGGGGTGTTTTATTGAACTACGAAGAACTATTAAATATAGCCGAATCTAAAAATATAAAGATTCATGAGGGGTATGACCTCTCAGGCACTCGTATCAAGGGGTTATACTGTGATGGAAATATTGCTTTAAGCAAGGATTTACATACAGAAGCAGAAAAGAAATGTGTTCTGGCAGAGGAGCTGGGACATTATGAGACAGCCGTCGGTGATATCACAGACCAGACTCTTACTGCTAACCGCAAGCAGGAGCTCCGTGGCAGACTGATGGCATACAATAAGATGGTCGGTTTGCTTGGTTTCGTACAAGCTTATCAACATCATTGTCATAATCTACATGATATGGCTGAGTATCTGGAGGTTACAGATGCCTTTCTGTCAGATACAATCGACTGCTATCGTGCCAAGTATGGCAGCTATGCCAGAATTGATAATTATGTTATTTACTTCGAGCCTACAATCGGGGTTCTGGAGTTGATATGATGTTTTGCTGGCGTCAGCAAAACATAGATTTTTTCATAAATTAATCACCATTTTGCCGACGTTGGCAAGATGGTAAAACATATACATTGACAATATAATACACTTAACGAGGTAGCTGAAGGACGTGCTCTCATCTAATCCGAGCCTTACGGAAAGGATGATTATTATGGTTTCATGGAACGACTTGTTTACTTTTGTCATCATGCTGATGGCAATACTGACCTACATAGATAAACACAGAAAACATAAGAAATAGCCGTCCTGCTCTCGTCAAAGTTAGGAACGGCTATCTCTTGATACTCAAATACTAATTTCGCCGGGTCGGGTGAGATGCATTCACCTTTCGGCTGCCTCGTTAAGTGTATTATATGTTAATCACTCAGTTTTGTCAAACTGCAATAAATAAAACCGCCCCAGTGCTACCAACACCAGAGCGGCAAATAAATGCTTTTGATGATACAAAAGCCCTCAACAAGCACATTGTATCATCAAAGGCACCATCTGTCAAAAGATAGGTGTTATTTTTGTACCCATTTTTAGCTATATATACAGAAAGAGGTTGATACAATGAAAACAGAAAAACTCCCAAATGGATATTATCGAGTCAGACAGCAATACAGAGGCAAACGGTACAGTATTAACTT
>CAVFAM010000309.1:0-2291 GCA_963620375.1 Bacteroidaceae bacterium | reverse complement strand
AGAACATTTAGAAAATCTTATGTCCGTAACCCGCCACAAATACTTGACCTGCCTAGTGCAATATTCCTCATAACTCCCAAAGCACCTTTTAATCACAAACCTATAGCAAATAGAAAAGGAGTCCAGATGAATAACAAGTATAAAAGAGAAATAGTCCTCTGGGAAATCATCTTCCCCCTGTTTATCTACTACTTCCTGCACCTTATAATCATGATAATAGCTAGAGACTTCATAGGCGCAGGCAGCGAAAACTACATGGTCTGCCAGATAATCGCAGACCTGGTCACAATCCCAGTGATATATTTCCTAATCTACAGAAAGAGCAAAAATATATTCAGAGCCTATGACCCTGACATCAAGACGAGAATTACAGACATAGTAGTCATAATTGTTATGTTTGCCCTTATAAGCCTGGGACTTAATAATGTAATTGTCATGAGCCCCCTGGTAGATATGTCGGCAGGATATGCCCAGGCAAATGCGGGCTTTTATGGCAGCCTGCTTGGAATAGAGCTCATTGGTTCAGGTATACTTGCCCCCTTGCTTGAGGAGCTTGTATTCAGGGGCATAGTGTATGGTTCCCTTAGAAAGCTGCTTGGAGTATGGCAGTCAGTTGTCATATCAGCACTTATTTTTGCAGCGGTACACTTTAATATCGTGCAGTTCGTCTATGCCTTTATAGTCGGAATCGTGCTTGCAGTCACCATGGAGTATATAGGCAATGTGTATGGGGCAGTTGTAGGACATATGACAGCAAATATCTTTGCAGTGCTTAGGACAGAGTTAGGATTATTCAGTGGTCTGACAGACAAAAGCGTATCTGCATGGTGCATATCTGCTGGAATCTTACTATGTGGTGTGGCAGTATTAATTATATGGCAGAAACGGCATAGT
The DNA here is from genome assembly GCA_963620375.1 of Bacteroidaceae bacterium. Classification (GTDB taxonomy): domain Bacteria; phylum Bacillota; class Clostridia; order Lachnospirales; family Lachnospiraceae; genus Roseburia. The sequence goes on along the minus strand of CAVFAM010000309.1, from coordinate 1,397 downwards.
AATTTGTACTAAAAATAAACACAATTTAATATCTGATGTCAGATACAGCTATTACATCTGCAAACTGTTGAAAAAAGTTTGCAGGGTAATAGCTATTATTTTGCGTGAAAAACCCTTTAATCTTAAGAAAATAAATATTAATAATCAGACTATATAATATATAATGACATATTATCTAATAATCAGACAATAGCACGAAAAAAGCCATTTACTTTGTCTTGATAAAGTTGTAAAATCAAAGTCAGAAAACAAAAAGCACACTAGGAAGGGATGAAGCTATGAGTAAACAGTGGAATGAGAGCACTGCAGTTGCAAAGGGATTATATGACCCGAGATTTGAGCATGACAACTGTGGTATCGGTGCAGTAGTTAATATCAAAGGTATCAAGACACACCAGACTGTTGAGAATGCTTTAAAGATTGTAGAGAACTTAAAGCACAGGGCTGGTAAGGATGCAGATGGAAAAACTGGGGATGGTGTAGGTATCCTGCTTCAGATTTCACATAAATTTTTCGTAAAGGCTACAAAGGAGCTGGGTATTGAGCTTGGCGAGGAGAGAGACTACGGTGTAGGTATGTTTTTCTTCCCACAGGACGAGTTCAAGAGAAATCAGGCAAAGAAGATGTTTGAGGTCATCGTTGAAAAGGAAGGCATGAAATTCCTTGGATGGAGAACTGTTCCAACAGAGCCTGAAAAGCTTTCAGAAAAAGCCAGAGAGTGTATGCCATGTATCATGCAGGCATTTGTGCAGAGACCAGAGGGAGTAGAAAAGGGACTTGAATTTGACAGAAAGCTCTATGTAGCAAGAAGAGTATTTGAGCAGTCAAATGATGATACATATGTAGTTTCTCTTTCAAGCAGAACTATCGTATACAAGGGAATGTTTTTGGTAGAGCAGCTGAGACAGTTCTTCCATGACCTCCAGGACCCTGATTATGAGTCTGCCATTGCAACAGTACATTCAAGATTCTCAACCAACACAAATCCAAGCTGGGAGAGAGCGCATCCAAACAGATTTATCGTACACAACGGAGAGATTAACACCATCCGTGGAAATGCAGATAAGATGTCAGCACGAGAGGAAAACATGGAGTCCCTTAAATTAAAGGGTGAGTTCCAGAAGGTGCTTCCAGTAATAAATGCTGAAGGCTCTGACTCTGCAATGCTTGATAACACACTGGAATTTCTCGTGATGAGTGGAATGGATTTACCACTTGCAGTAATGGTTATGATTCCTGAGCCATGGGCAAACAATGCGATTATGTCCCAGAAGAAAAAGGATTTTTACCAGTACTATGCAACAATGATGGAACCATGGGATGGACCTGCGTCTATTCTTTTTTCAGATGGTGACATCATGGGAGCTGTGCTTGACAGAAACGGACTTCGTCCATCC
>CAVFAM010000308.1:5220-6112 GCA_963620375.1 Bacteroidaceae bacterium | reverse complement strand
GGTATTGAATTACTTTAATTCATAAAGCCTATCACTAAAAAAGGATTAACTGAATCTCAGTTAATCCTTTTTTGTTCCTAGGTTGCCGCATCTATTGCCATATCTACCTGCTGCACAGTACCAGCCATTCCATTTTCATAGAGGAATATACCCGACTTTCTTATGACAGCCTTATTGGTATTATCCGCTTCATTAAGTGAAAACTCTGTATCTGCCGTTCCAAGGCATATAGCCCCGATTCCAGCCTTGCCCAGTGCAACCAGAGAGCTTGTTCCATCCGGGTTCATCTGCCATATGCGCAGCTTGTCAAATATCTCATCTGCTTCATCTATCCAGCCGTTGCCGTCATCATCGTACTGGCTCAAATCTGCAAATCCATTGCCGCTTGCAGTTCCAAAAAGCTCTGAGCCATCATTTATAATTCCGTCTCCATTTTTATCCAAGGCAAGGAAGCCGCTTCCCGGTCCAAGCATTGATATGCTCTCTGCCTTGCCATCGCAGTCAAGGTCAAATAAGAACTTCTGGTCAGACACATCACATACATCTGTGTCCAGATTTATTACAAGAGGGTCTGTACACCTCTTTGCTCCAAAATTTATCACGTCTTTGGTTGCAATCTCAAATCTTCTGGACATGGTCATGCTCACATTAAAGCTTATCTCTCTTCCATCTGCTGTGACAACAGTTCCCTTTGTCTCAAAGCTTGTTGTCTCCCTCTCAGAATAATAGTTAAAGCTTGTATACTCGCCGCCAACAGTTTCACTTGTACTATCAGAAGATGTTCTTTCACTTTGTCCTGTCGTATAGCTTAAGGCGTTTTCCTCCTGCGCCTGGTTATCCTCCAGAAAGCCTGTGTCAAAATCATCAACTACCTTTTTCCCAAATAACAAAT
>CAVFAM010000308.1:0-5210 GCA_963620375.1 Bacteroidaceae bacterium | reverse complement strand
GATAGTTCAGTGTCTGCTGCTGAATCTTTTTGATTGAGTCTATCTGACTCTGCACATCCACAGTTTTTATAGTTGTATTAGACTTAAAGCTCCCCATCAATCCGCTTAAATCCTGCTTAACAGTATTATTTTCTTCCTGCTCTGCAATCAGGTCCTTGGCTGCTTTTAGCATATCACTCTGTGATGTATTTTGAGAGAAATTCTCTGCATCAGCCGCAGACACTCCTGAAAAAAAGCCATTCCTGTTGTTCCACACTGTAAGCGACTTAGAGCTTATCTTGTTTTCGGAATAGTTTCTACCAGAATTCATTCTGTATGAATCTGATTGTATAATCATGAAATCATCCTTTCTCGTGACTTCACCTGCTATTTCAGCTGCATCCTTTCAAAAGAAATAAAAAGCTTGTCCCTGATTTATATTTGATTTTCTGATCAGCTAAATCATTACACGTTCTTATATCGGTACGAAAGTACTTCTTGTTAACCCTTGCCTGCCAGCCTCTGTTTTGGGCAAAAAAATAAACCGGCTTACAACCGGTTCATTTAAGCAATAAAAAAAGCTGATGACGGGAATTGAACCCGTGACCCCTTCCTTACCAAGGAAGTGCTCTACCTCTGAGCCACATCAGCAGTTGAAAACTCAACTATTGAATTTTACTATATTAGTAAATAATTTGTCAACCTCTTTTAATCAAACTCTTCAGAATAATTTTCCCACAGGTCATCTATATCCTCCACCCGCTCAATATCCGTCTTGAATTCATTGAGCCTTGCCTTCTCCTGTATCGCCTCCTCATGCCCTGTCAGAGCCGCAAATGGAGAAAACTGCGCAGCCCTGTCATATCTTGCCATGTGAGGGTGCGTGCTGGACTGATGATGCTCCATGTTAATTATATCTGCATATTTTATATCGCCGTCACCATTCATATGTCTCCCCCTTATTACCTGTCGCCACTGCTATATGTCGGTCTGCCGGCTTGATTTATATCATGCTGGTCTACCCCATACGCAATTATGGCTATGCTTTATGCCCGCCTATCTGCTTATTTCTGGATATGGTAGTTGCACCCTCTTCAAGATCTACACCTCTAAGCAGGGCATTTTTCCCATACCTCTTCTTCACATCCAGTATAGCCCTCTGCATTTTCTTTTCACGGGAAAGCAGCTCTTTCTCCGTTTCCTTTTCTTTTTCTGCAATGCCATAATCAGTAAAGAGGCTCATCTGCTCATATTGATTGTCTTCTTTTACCTCATTTTCCCTGATAAGGTGGTTGGCTGTGACATTAATTCTCCTGATTGATAAATTTTTATCAATAATCTCGTCATAGAGCTTTAGCACAGCATCAATTATAAGCCTTGATGAGGATGAGTATTTCTTAAGGTTTGCTGTACCATGAGCATGCTTTGGAATCCTTCTGCCATATCTGTCAAGCTTCACCTCGCCCCTATAGTGTCTGCCGGTTTTATCTTCCTTCAGATTGTCTATGTCATATCCCACCGTCAGTACCAGCTGGTCTGTCACCAGCCCCTTGTCAACCAGGTCAAGCACCAGCAAATCCGTCATTTCCATCACAACAATTCTTGCTTTATCGCTGCTATAAGGACACTGTAACACCTGCCCTGAGCTTGTGGAATTGCTGCTGGGCTTGTACGCCTTGATATCCTCTATTGTCGTAGGCTCCCAGCCCCAGGCATGGTCGATTAAAAGCTCTGCATTTATTCCAAACAGCTTGTATAAAAGCTCCTCATTATGAAAATCATTTGTCTTTCCCACTGAGCACCTTGCTATATCGCCCATTGTATACAAGCCATTTTCCTCAAGCTTTTTCCTGTAGCCCGCCCCGACTCTCCAGAAATCAGTAAGGGGTCTGTGATTCCATAAAAGCTTCCTATACAGCATCTCATCCAGATACGCCACCCTCACTCCGTTCTCATCCGGTTCCATATGCTTTGCGACTATATCCATTGCCACCTTACACAGGTACAGATTGGGAGCAACCCCTGCTGTGGCTGTAATGCCTGTATTTTGCAGTACATCATGTATGATTCTTCTGGCAAGTTCCTCCGGGGTACACTTATATATACCCAAGTAATGTGTCACATCCATAAATACTTCGTCAATGGAGTAGACATGCATGTCCTCTGGAGCGATGTATTTCAGGTAAATATCATATATTCTGGTGCTCTCCTCCAGATATTTTGCCATCCGGGGCGGCGCTACATGATAGTCCACCTGGAGGGCAGGATTGTTCTTAAGCTCCTCTATATCACAGGATTTTCCCTCAAAAACTCCCCTTGGAGTCTTTCTTAATCTCTCTGCATTTACTTCCTTTACCCTCTGAACCACCTCAAACAGCCTTGCCCTGCCTGATATTCCAAAGCTTTTCAAGCTTGGGGAAACTGCAAGGCATATGGTTTTTTCTGTTCTCTCAGCATCTGCCACTACAAGGTTTGTCCTGAGCGGGTCCATATTTCTCTCACAGCATTCCACTGAAGCATAGAATGATTTAAGGTCTATCGCTATATACACATGTTCTTTCAAATCTCTATTATATACCTCTGATAAGCATTGATGACCCGGGTCTCATTGACCATATCCTCTCTTGGGAACTTTCTTCCATAATTCATATGAACATGGCCATGCACAAAATATTTTGGCTTATACCTCTCGATTATCTCATTAAAGACCTCAAAGCCCTTGTGGCACTCATCCGTGTCATCATTCACTCCTGCCGCCGGAGCATGAGTCACCAGTATGTCAATTCCCTTGCTCCAGAACAGCTTGCCTTTCATTTTTTTGTATCGTCTCTGCATTTCTTTCTCAGTAAACTGATTTTTCCCTGGCTTATATCTGTTGCTTCCTCCAAGCCCCATGATACGCACTCCCTCATAAGTATACACCGAATTTTCTATACATATGCACCCGTCCGGTCCGTTCTGGGCATATGAATCATCATGGTTTCCCCGAACATAAAGTACCGGCAGTCCTGTCATGGTAGCCAGAAAAGACAGGTATGACGCCTTCAAATCTCCACAGGATATTATTAAATCAATTCCCTCAAAATCTTTTTTATCGAAAAAGTCCCAATACACCTGAACTTCCTCATCTGCTAAAAGTAAAATACGCATATTATTTTGCTTCCTCTACACCCGTAACCTCAACTATTCCCTGTGCCTTCTCTATAAGACTGTCCGCACTTGGGATTGCACCAATTATATTTTCAACCAAAAAGTCCATGTTCATAATATCTACAGGCTCCATTTCCTTGTGGTCTTTATTTCTAAGCCTTCCACTCTGATCCCTGATTACTCCTGAGAAGGGCTTAAACTCACCACTGCATATATCAGCCTTGATATTATCCACTATTCTTCCCAGACCATATGGCACATGGGATGAGCATATAAGGTCAATCACTCCTGCTGACATTCCCCACCAGTAGTTCAATGCCTTATTGCCGGATGAGGCTTCATTCTGATATGCTCCTGCCAGTATGCTCTGCAGCAGCTTTTCATAGAATACACCCCAGTTCCAGATTGGCATTGCAAGACTCGTAGCCTTGCCGTCCTCATACCTGTAAAATCCAAACTGGCGTGATGCATCGTTTGGTGTAATCATTTCCTGATCTGATACATAGTGCAAATCATTTTCTACAAGGAATTTCTCCCTGTCAAAATCCTTTTCTGTGGACCATGCCAGATACACCTTGGCTCTTGGGTTCATGCAGGCAACTCCCAGGGCAAAGGCATTGATATTCGCAATCATTCCATAAATAGGATAATCAGCTATATAAGCCACCTTATTGTTGTCAGCCAGCGCTCCTGCTATCATTCCAGTCAAAAACTTTGCCTCATACAATCTGCCATAATATGTCCTCACATAAGGATGAGGTGCATTGAGTGAGCAATTTAAGATTTTAACCTCCGGATTTTCAATGGCAACCTTGAGACTGCCCTTCATCATCTGTGGTCCCAGACAGAAAATAATGCTGGCATTCTGCTTAATCACACTGTTTAAGACTTCATCCAGATTATTATCATCCACATCTGTCACACATATTGTTTTCATCTCATCCGAGAAGGTGTCCTCTAAGTAATTTCTTCCCAGCTCATGACCATACAGAAAGGCTGATTCCTCCGGGTTCTTCGGGAAAAGGAAGGCAACTGTAAATTTCTTCTGGCTGGCAGGGATAAAATACCTGAGCAGGCTCTTTTTCTCCTGTACATTGGCTGGATTCATGACCAGGTCAACATTCTGCTCCTCCGGTGACACAGAAAACTCTGCCCACACCCTGAGTATATTCGTCTTATACTCCTGCTCTGTCATCTCAAGCATTCTCTCAAAGCCAAACACACTCATAAATGCAGTCAGGGCATCTCCTACCTTTATAGGCAGTCTCTTTCCTCCCGCAAATTCAAAGGCTCTGCTGAAATTAAATAATACCTTGCTGAATTTTTCCCTGTCAGCGTCCTCCCATCTGTCTGTCTTTCCAATAAGTGTCAAGAGCTTCTGTGCATTGCCAGGCTTTGTAAATTCCAGGGTATAGAGGCCTGTAATCTCATTGAACTTCATATATTCATAATAAAGCTTTACATCCTCATCCTCTGAATATTTCGGGATTTTTCTGGTCACATAAGCAGGAATAGACACGGCGTTGAAAAACTTAAGTACACTGACCCTTTTATTCCCCTCAACCACATAGTATCTGTTCATGTATTCATATACCTTGATTGGGTCTCTGATACCTTCATTAACCTGGGCATCTGCCAGATTAGCCCACTTTATTGCAAACTCCGAGCCCTCTTCCAGTATTGGCATAAAGTTTGCCGCAAAGGCATATGTTCTGCCCATCGTGCTTGTTCCAACCACAAATTCAAGCGGTATCTGCACTAACCCCATATTCTGTTCTGTCTGTATATCTGTCTGCGATACTATCTCATCCAGTACAGGCAGGTATGGAAACTGTCCAAGGGAAACCTTGAACTTATATTCTTTTTTTCCTAATTTTAAAGCATCTGTATATTCCGTAGCTCCCATTTTTCATTCTCCTTTTTGACGTTTAGAAATAAATGCTTTCCTTTTAAATAATAATATCATAAAATATCGCAACAAAAAGCATTTTTTTGTTTGCTATTTTCAATTTCTTTGGTATAATATCCTTTAGGAAATAGGTACTACTGGGTAATAGGAGGATTTATGAGTAGAATTACAC
>CAVFAM010000307.1:0-3997 GCA_963620375.1 Bacteroidaceae bacterium | reverse complement strand
CCACTGTACCTACTGTTATCATAAGACCGGAAAAATCAAACTTAATCTGTCGCACCTTGCCCGCTATCATGCAGATACACACGATTATCACTGTAAAAATTATGAGCAGAATATCCGAATATATCCTGTCAACAAAGTTATAATATATGGTCGGGTCATCTGATGATTTCCTGCCTGTGATGTTGGTCAAATACACAAGCACTATAAAGCTTCCAGTAAGCCCTGCTATGGACAGGATGCTATAGCCCAAAAGCTGTGAATACAGTCTTTCCTTTATGCAATAGTCGGTCGCATATATTCCTGTCACCATCATTATGACAAACAGTTGGTGTACCAGTATCGCTGCTGCTTTTTTGCCAATAGTGTATTCTTTCATCGGCTCTCCTCTATCTTATATCCAACCCCCCACACTACCTTTATGTATCTAGGGTCTTTTGGGTTAATCTCGATTTTTTCTCTGATATGACGTATATGGACTGCTACTGTGTTGTCTGCTCCGATGGCTTCCTCATTCCATATGCTCTCATATATCTGGTTAATGGAATATACCTTGCCCTTATTTTTCAGCAGAAGCAAAAGTATATTGTATTCAATCCGTGTGAGTCTGACCTCCTCACCGTCAACCATTACTTTTTTCAAGTCATCATTTATCACCAGTCCGCCAGTCTCATAGACTGTGTCCTTGCTCTCATCTACATTGGACAGGGTGGTGTATCTCCTGAGCTGGGACTTGACACGGGCTACCAGCTCAAGGGGGTTGAATGGCTTTGTCACATAATCGTCTGCCCCTACATTTAAGCCCAGTATCTTGTCTGCGTCCTCGGTTTTGGCTGACAAGATTATAATAGGTATGCTGCTTGCCTTTCTAATCTGAAGGGTCGCTCTGATTCCGTCAAGCTTGGGCATCATCACGTCTATGATGAGCAGATCGATTTTCTTGCTCTGCATTATGGCGAGGGCTTCCTCTCCGTCGTAGGCTTTCTCTACCTCATAGCCCTCCTGTATCAGGTATATCTCTATGGCTTCTACTATTTCCTTATCGTCGTCACATACAAGTATTGTCATATTGTCCTCCTAATCCACTATTTAGTCTTATAATAGCAGACTTATCAACGTTTGTTTCTTAAAAATTGTTTAAAAATGGGATTGTTTACGGACATCATGCAGGTATAGGCAGAATTTGTGACGGGTTACGGATATAAGATTTTCTAAATGCTCTGATATAATTGGTTTATGCCTGACACAACCGCTCGACATTCGCCATCCATGGCTCAAGTCTCACTCTCGGCAACGTCCTGTTGCCGAGTTGTTGTGAAACGTACAGAGCATCAAGAAAATCTAATATCCTGCACAAGTCACAAATTCTGCCTATACCTGCATGATGTCCTTCTGCTTATAATTTTTCTACTTGATTGAATACCAATTGAAGCTGCCTTTGGCAGCTTCTCTGGTATTCTGGGATTTTTGTATTTTCTCTATAAATAATTATTTTCCTTATAATAAAAATGACGTACAGTTGTTTTGCAGGGTAAAATGTTTTTACCATTTTTTCTGCAAAATGTACTGTATGCCATTCTTCACATGAATTAATACATGAATTTTTATATTAGTCCTTGTTTACGAGACTCCTCCACATCTTATGGATTCCCTCTGTGATTTCCTTGGTCTCTTTGGATGCCTTGGCTTCTTTCTCTGCCTGGGCTTTGAAGTACTCTGCGTCCAGCTGGGCGCTTAGTTCTGGGTCTTGTTTGTACTCATCTGCCTTCTTCTGGTAGTCTGGATTTATGCGGATTTCTATTTCCGGTTTTGTTGGTTTTTCATCTACTGTTGTCTGCTCTGCAGACTCTTCTGTGCCTTCGTCGATTGAATATCCCATCTTTTCGAGGTATTCGGTGTTGACCTTTATCTCGGTCTGCCTGTTGGCATATATATTCTTCTCACGGAGGATTTCCTTCTTTTCCTTGCCTGCTTCCTTCTGCTTCTGTATTTCCCTGTTTCTGTCCTCTATGATGGTCAGGTACTTCTCTGTGTCTACCAGATCCTGAAGGGTGGCTTTCAGCTCAAGCTGGTTTTTCTTGATGAGCTTCTCCTGTTCCTTGACCTTATTATTCATCTGCTCATACAGCTGCTGCATTGATTCGTTTGTATTGTGAACCATCTCCCAGGTTCTGTTTAGGGCTTCCTCTGTATACAAGACCGATGCGGCATATACGTCCTCCGCCTTGCGGCTTGCATCCCAGACTATCTCATCGCCCTTTTTCCTGAACTCTCGCTCTGCCCTGTCTCTGCTCTGCTGGGTCAGCTCGTACTCGTCATATATATCGTAAATGCTTCTGTTTAAGTCATTTAACAAGTCAAGTATCTCTTTCTTATCAATTATTACCTTGCTAGGCTCCTTATGATAAGGTTCACTTTTTGACAATAATTTGTGTATCTGTCTTAAAATCTTTTCTGTTGAATCATGTGCGCTCATTTTATTCACCTTTTCCATTAAACCTGTTTTTATTTTACATAATTACTTGTTAAAGGTAAATATTTTCTTGTATATTTATAGCTTTATATTTGTCAGACGTAATAATTTGCCTGTGTATTATACATTTTTGCATATAATCCATTTTTTTCCATCAGAAAATCGTGGCAGCCCTCCTCCTCAATCCTGCCATTATTTATGACAACTATTCTGTCACAGAACTTGCAGCTGCTCATTCTGTGGGAAATATATATGGCTGTCTTATCCCCTACGAGGGTGTCAAAATTCTCATATATCTCGGCTTCTGCTATTGGATCCAAGGCTGCTGTCGGCTCATCTAATATGACAAATGGTGCGTCCTTGTACAGGGCTCTCGCTATAGCTAGCTTCTGAGCTTCGCCTCCTGACAATGCCACTCCGTCACCATTCTCATGATAGAGTAGAGTGTGCTCCTTATCCGGCAGACTATTCACAAGCTCTGTAAGTCCTACCTGGTCTATAACCTTTTTTACTTTGGCAGAGTCTACATCCTCACTAGCCGCAATGTTTTCATCCAGTGGAAAATCAAATATGCCAAAATCCTGAAAGACTACCGAAAAAATCTGCACATACTCATCATAATCGTATTTACCTATGTCTATGCCGTTTAGCCTTATCTCTCCCTCCGTCGGCTCATACAATCTGAGGAGGAGCTTAATCAATGTGGTCTTGCCAGCTCCATTTAATCCCACAAGTGCCAGCTTTTCTCCTATATTAAAGGTCATATTTATATCCTTTAATATATACTTATCCGAGCTCGGATATTTGAAAGACACATTGTAAAATGACAATTCGTATCTCTTATCATCCCTCTTTTCTATAGGAAGAGTACCATCATAGTGCATGTTTGGTCGCTTTATAAACTCCTCGTAGAGTTTTAGATACTCATTGTTGTATGCAATCTCGTTATATTTTAATATAGCCTCCTGCACACTGGCCATCATTGTGATTATAGCACCTGCATACATTAGAACATCACCTGTTGAGATACTTCCGGACATAGCCATGACTGACACATATATGTAGATATAGCCTGCCAGAAGCTGGACTACAAATGAAAATTTTGCCCTGTTTCTGCCTACGAAAATACCATATTCTGTAAATCTGCTGCCTATTCCAAATTTTTTAATTTTTCCTAACCAATAGTCCTGCAGTCCATATAGGCGGAAATCCTTGGCATTGCTTTCATTTTCAGTAACTACTCCCATATACATTCCCTCGGCATTTTCTTTTTCATTTTGCCTGTTTATCATTACATTTTGCTCATTTATCTTCTGCGAAATTATAAAATTAATCCAGAATGACAGTCCAAATAGTGCTATAAGTATGGCTGTCATAAGCACAATCTCCAGTATATTTCCCCTGCTGCCCAGAGCGGCCTGCACCACAAGAATGATTAAAAATGTCAGGGCAAATACTATTTTTACCAGCCGCTCGAAAAAATAATAGATATTCTGCAATTGGTCACTGACACTACCAGAGCTGATT
>CAVFAM010000306.1:0-2638 GCA_963620375.1 Bacteroidaceae bacterium | reverse complement strand
ACGGAAGAGAGGCTGCAAACCAGCTTCTCAATCGTATGCAAAATGACAAAAAGTATGACAAAGTTGTGCTTTGCTATATAGAGGGAAACAATCAGGCGAAGTCATTATACGAAAGTCTTGGATTTGTTCATACAGGTGAGGCAGATGGTGACGAAATTGTTATGATTAAGCAGTTATCATAGCAGGCGGAATAAAATATCATGAATTATATGCAGATACAAATTGAGTATCTGCATATTTTTTGCTAAAATATGTGCAGAAAGTGGATTGAAATATATAAATGAAAATTATAATGAAAAGGACTAAAACATTATGAAACCCGAAGAAATGTGGGGCAAATTCTGCTCCCAAAACAATATAGACCCAGACACACATTACGAGGCATGGCAGTTTGGTGATGCCCCAGACAATCTGGCTGCACTGGTTGTGCTTGGAATAAAGTATGCCACAGCCTCCCTCTATGATTTGTACGCATTGGAGGATGAAGAGCCAATGCCACAGGAGGGAGATTACAGTATTATCCTGAATTCAAAGGATGAGGCAGTCTGCGTGATTCAGACTACTAAGCTTGAGGTTATTCCATTTGATGAGGTGGATGAGAAGCAGGCTGTAGGAGAGGGCGAAGGAGACAAGAGCCTTGCCTATTGGCGCCGTGTGCATGATAAGTTTTTCAAAGAGCTGGTAGAAGAATATGGTGGAGAGTTTAACGAGAAAAGCAGGATTCTCTGTGAGACATTTAAGCTCTGCTACAGTGAGTATACAGTGGATAAGATGGAAGATAAATCTGGGCAGGTGTGCTACGCTGTCAGGCGTGAGAGCACATTATGCGGACATTACTACATAGAAAATAAGCCAGACTGCTTTGAGCTTTCTCTTGATATAAAGCCAGACATGTGCGGTCAGGGCAGAGAAGACTGGATTAAGCAGCTCGCACTTGCTACAGTTGAGGATATGGACTCGACAAAAGCTGTAAAGATGGAGACAGTTTAGAAGTATGAAAGACAAATATCAAAAGACAATGTACGCCTGCTTCGTAGGTTATATCGTGCAGGCAATAGTAAATAATTTTGTACCCCTGCTGTTTCTTACCTTTGAGAGCAGTTATAACATACCATTGAGCCAGATTACAATGCTGATAACCTTTAACTTTGGCATACAGCTTATAGTAGATTTGCTGTCTACCAAATTTGTGGACAGGATAGGCTACAGGGTATCAATCGTTATGGCGCATGTATTTGCGGCGGTGGGACTAATCGGACTGGTTATTTTACCAGATTTGCTGCCAAATGCCTTTGCAGGACTTCTCATTGCAGTTGTAATCTATGCAATTGGCGGCGGACTGATAGAGGTTCTTATCAGCCCTATCATGGAGAGCTGCCCTACAGAAAACAAGGAAAAGGCAATGAGCCTCTTACACTCGTTTTACTGCTGGGGACATGTGGGCGTTGTGCTTATATCGACCCTGTTCTTTAAACTCTTTGGAATAGAAAACTGGAAAATTCTTGCCTTAATCTGGGCTTTGATACCGATTGTAAACGGTATCGTATTCTGCAAGACACCTATTGCGTCCCTTATCGAGGAGGGAGAGACCGGAATGTCTATCAGAGACTTGTGCAAGAGTCAGATATTCTGGATTCTCATGCTTATGATGGTCTGCGCAGGAGCCAGCGAGCAGGCTGTGAGCCAGTGGGCTTCTACCTTTGCAGAGCAGGGACTTGGAGTGACAAAGACAATCGGTGACCTGGCAGGACCTATGGCATTTGCCGTACTTATGGGAAGTGCGAGAGCCTTTTATGGCAAGTTCGGAGAAAAAATAGATTTGGATAAATTCATGATGGGCAGCAGTATCTTGTGCGTTGCAGCTTATCTGTGCATATCCCTGTCGCCATCGCCATTTATCTCACTTGTGGGCTGCGCTGTCTGTGGTCTGTCTGTTGGAATTATGTGGCCGGGAACCTTCAGCAAGGCATCTGCAACACTTAGAAATGGTGGAACCGCCTTGTTTGCACTTCTTGCTCTGGCAGGAGATGTGGGATGCTCTGGTGGACCTACGCTTGTGGGCTTTGTCACAGGACAGGTGTCAAATAATTTGAAGCTTGGCATACTTGTGGGAATTGTATTTCCTATATTACTGATAGTGGCAGAGCTTGCGCTCAAAGGGAAGAAAGCTGATGCAAAATAATTGATGGGGAAAGAGTGATATTTTATGAAAAAGGCATATTATCATCTGCCCGGCTTGTTTGAATTTTACGAATTTTATAGCGTTTTTCTTCCATTATATCGCAACAATAGAGATTACTTCTATGACTGGTGCGGTATAGGCTCAATCTATGGAGCTCCTGCCGACTGTCTCTGGGGCGGTGGCAGGGCTGGATTTGGGGAAGCAAATCCAACAGAAGTGATGGAACTCATGCAGGAATACGGGATTTCTGCGAGACTGACCTTTAGCAATTCCCTGCTCAGGGAAGAGCATTTGTCAGACCGGAGGTGTAATGAGCTGTGTAAGCTGTTTCAGACTGGAGCTGCAAACAAGTCAAACGGTGTAATTGTACATTCAGATTTGCTGGCAGAGTACTTGCAGGAGAGCTATCCAGACCTCTATCTGGTTTCCTCAACCACAAAGGTACTTACGGACTTT
>CAVFAM010000305.1:3472-13049 GCA_963620375.1 Bacteroidaceae bacterium | reverse complement strand
ATGCCAGCATTTACATATGTAAACGATGCTTTTGGAAAGGTCTTTTCCCACCAGCTGAAAACCCTGTAGGCATAGCACAGCTTAGGTGATGAGGATAAGGAGCCCTGGGTAATAGAGCCTCCGATAAAGCCTATGACAAGATTTTCTCCTGCCTGCGCCCTTTTCATAAGAGCCTTTAATCTCTTTAGATTTCCAGTATTTGTTATTCCTTTTTCATAATCTATAACATAGGTCATATCGTCACCTCTTTTATTCCTATTCCACTCCAGGGCTTTTTAAGTCCACACCTCGCTGCCAAGGGAATTTATATAGGCACACAGCTCATCCGCCATTTGCTCTGCCTCAGCCCGTCTGATATGTCCCGGCGTGCCTTTTCCGTTTTTTGTATACATAAAATGATGTATTTTCTTATCATCAAGCTCATCCACAAGTCTGTGGCAGACCTCATCGATTGCCCTGTCCCAGCTCTCATCATGCAGAAGGATTGTAGTCTGTAGGATAATATGGGCATAAGGATATATTTTTCTAAGCCTGCATATAAAGCTAAAATAATGCTCCCGCCAGTTCTTTGATTTTGGAGAATTATAATCCTGCTTCATATAGTCCTCTGGATTGCTGTCATTCTGCCCTATTGCCACTATGACTACATGAGGAATATAGGTCTTAAAATCCCATTTTTTTACTATTCCAAAGGCTGGATTATACTGGAGCTTATCGTAGACCGACTCCATGCCCACATAGTCAGGAGCACTAAACCAGCCCGTATTATCAAGCAGGGCTATACCTCCCTGGGCTATATCGTGAAGCCTTGCATCAAGTCTTCTTGCGGCTGTCCATGCGTATGAGTAATAGCTGTTTGACAGCTCTCCCCTATGCCAGTCCGGGTCTGCCTTTCCTGCATAGTCATAGGCCTCTGACACTTCGCCTGCCGACACGCTGTCTCCGTATACTTCTATCCTTCTTAAGCTTATTGGCAGTAATGCACAAAGCCCTGCATCATCCGCCAATACAAATCCATAAAGCTTAAACATGTGGCATGAATCCTGTCTCTTGAACAGAGTCACCTCATGCTCGCCCTGGCTCAGGCCATCAGCCAAAACTATTATCTGCTTCTCGTTCTCATCATTTGACAGCCTTACCTTACTCTGCACGCCGTCCACGATAACTCCCAGATAATTATCCCAGTAGTTATTCTTATTTGTGACAACTGCTTTGATTTTACCTCCTGTAAATCTAAGCCTTACATAGCTGCCTGGATATATAAATTCAGGCTCCTTGGGATTGTCAAAGTCAATTCGGCCACAATAGTCAAGCAAATCATTATCCGGCTCTATAATCATTATCTCCTGCCAATCTCAGTGTCCTCTGCTGACACCACACTGTTATCCTTAATGTAATCAATAATGTCATCAAGCTCTGTAAATGCAAGCCCTACATAGCTGTCTGCCGCTCCATAATACACAGCGATTTTTCCTGTCTTTGAGTCATGGATTGTGGCACATGGGAAGCATACGTTAGGCACAAAGCCTCTCTCCTCATACCACTCCTCCGGTGTCAATAAGAAATTCTCACAGCGGTATTTCACAATTGATGGATTATCGATATCAAGGATTGCTCCTCCGATAGAATATACATATCCGTTACAGGTGCCGCTTACTCCATGGTAGAATAGGAGCCAGCCCTCAGATGTCTCAATTGGTGCAGCTCCTCCGCCGATTTTAAGTGACTCCCACCATTCTGAGCCCTTGCCCATCACATGACGGTGCTTTCCCCAGTAGGTCATATCAGGACTCTCACTTAAGAAAATATCTCCAAATGGTGTATGACCGCTGTCCGACGGACGGGAGAGCATCACATAGTTGCCATTAATCTTGCGTGGGAACAATACCGCATTACGGTTAAATGGTATAAAGGGATTTTCAAGTCTCACAAACTTCTTAAAGTCTTTTGTCTTTGCGATACCGATTGCAGCACCGTAAAAGTCCTGACACCAGATTATGTAGTAGGTATCCTCCACCTTTACAAGACGAGGGTCATAGGCATATCTAGGCATAAATGGATTGCCATTCTCATCCTCAAACTGGATTTTTTCCTTGTC
Source organism: Bacteroidaceae bacterium (assembly GCA_963620375.1). GTDB lineage: Bacteria > Bacillota > Clostridia > Lachnospirales > Lachnospiraceae > Roseburia. The sequence goes on along the minus strand of CAVFAM010000305.1, from coordinate 10,951 downwards.
AAACTCCCAGTGGATTGCATCTGTACTTCTTCCCAGATATATGTAAGGGATTCCGTTTGTCTGCTCGCCTCTGAATACCCCGATAAAGGCTCCCTCATATGGCATAACTGCACTGTTAAATATTCTTGCAACTCCCTCCACTGGATTTCTTCCAATGATTGGGTTCTCACTGTATCTCCAGATAGGTGCTCCTGTCAGCTTTGCAGGTCTCTCCTGCCATGGTACATTAGCCACCTCAGGACTAATCATCTTATACTTGCTCATATCCATACTCCTTATTCTCTATCCAATATTTCCAGATTTTTCTTAATCAGCTCACATCTCTGAGCCACACATTCAACAGACCTGCCCGGGTCTTCTGGTGTATTAAAGACATAGTCCACAAGCTTATCTATTGTTGTTGCCGCTACGTGCATCCTTGTGTCAGATGATGCATAATATATAAATACTTCGTTTTTGTCATTCACTATTGCGCCATTTGTAAAAACTACGTTTGACACATCTCCGACCCTCTCCCCCTCACGAGGTCCGATTAAGAGTCCCGATGGCTCCGCAATCACCTTTGAAGGGTCATTTAAGTCTGTGGCAAAGGCATAGATTACATAACGCAGTCCTGCCGCTGTGTTTCTGACACCGTGGGCTATATGTATCCAGCCCCTGTCTGTCTTTATAGGGGTTGCACCAGCACCGTTTTTTGCCTCTGTAATGGTGTGGTACTTTCTGATGCTTGTCATTTTTTCCTCATCAATCACAGCATGGGTGATGTCATCGCAGAGACCAAAGCCTATACCGCTTCCACTTCCAGTATCTATGAAATCATCCATTGGTCTGGTGTAAAACGCATACTTGCCATCCACGAACTCAGGGTGAAGCACCACATTTCTCTGCTGTGGAGAGTTAAGTGTTACCAGATTGTCAAGTCTCTCCCAGTGCTTTAAATCCTTTGTCCTCACGATTCCTGCCGCTGCAACTGCTGCCGACAAATCATTTACTGTCTTATCCTTGCTCTCTGAGCAGAAAACTCCATATATGTAGCCATCCTCATGCTGGGTAAGTCTCATGTCGTATACATTGGTTTCGTCAGGACAGGTATCATCCAGCAAAATCGGATAATCCCAGAATTTAAAACCATCCACGCCATTGTCACTCTCTGCCACTCCAAAGAAGGATTTTCTGTCATTTCCCTCGATTCTTGCCACCAGATAGTATTTGCCATTTAAGTATATGGCTCCTGAATTCATCACCGCATTTACGCCCAGTCTCTCCATGAAATAAGGATTGGTCTCAGGGTTTAAGTCATATCTCCATGTAAGTGGAATATGCTCTCTGGTGAGTACAGGATACACATATCTGTCGTATACTCCGTTATAAAAATCCGCCTTTACGTTTTTGCGGTTTAAGAGCTTTTCAAGCTTCGCTTTTTCTATATAATACTGTTCATGCAACATCATGCTTTTCCTCTCAGTCTGCTTATTACTTCTATACACATGCGCCCATTGTGGTATGGGCATTTCCATGGTTCCACGATAGGTCTGCCCTCATAAGGCTTTCCTGCTTTGTCAACCTCCCAGAACCACTCTGAGCCAGGTCTATGGTCTATTACATGCTCCTTTATAAATTCCCACTCACTCTTTGCAGCCTCCAGATACTCTCGCTTCTCGTGATTTCTCTCAAAAGCATTCACAAAGCCTACCACTGTCTCAGCCTGAACCCACCATATACGGTGCTCGTTGACAACACCTTTTTCACATTCGTTTGCAAGTGAATGTCCGTCAAAAGCCTCCTCATATACCTTTCTGGTAAGCTCCTCAGTGATTGGATATATTTCTTTTGCAAGGCTTATATCATCCAGTACTTCAATTGTCCTGTCCATAAGCCATGAGGTCTCTATATCATGTCCGTATGAGTGTAAATCAATCAGGCTATTGTATTCCCTGTCAAAAAATACCTCCTGCCTGCTAAGCTTGGGATTATAAACCTTATCCTTAAAGGTCTTAACTATCCAAAACAGCCTGTCTCTTACTGCCTCATCCCCTGATACCTTATAAAGCTCAGTGTAGGCTTCCAGCACATGAAGCAGGGTGTTCATTGTCTTTTCTGCCATCACGCCATTCTCTGAAAGCTTCTCATTGGACTCCGGCTTAAAGTCAACAGTAAAGGCTTCCATATAACCAAGCTCATCCATACATCTTGTCTCAATGACCTTAAATAGCTCCCTGGCAAGCCCAAGGGCCTCCTCATCCTTTGAAGCCTCATAGTATGCAGATAAGGCGTATATGGAAAATGCCTGATTGTAGGTATGCTTTGTTGTGTCTAAGGGCTTGCCGTCATAGCTTAAGGACCAGTAGACACCGCCATTTTCCTTGTCTATACAATAATTTTTCAAAAATTCATAGCCATGTCTGGCTTCATCCAAAAGGCTCTCGTCCCCCAGAAGCATATAGGCATTTGAGAAAAACCAGGTTATACGGCTGTTTAATATACAGCCCTTCTCAGCCTTTGGGTTGGTTTCCAAATCATAACCAACCCAGCCATAATAGCCGCCAAATTCATCGTCTCTTAATTTTTTCCAAAAAGGAATAATGAAATCTGTCAGATGCTCTCTTATTTCTTCAACAAACATATCAAACACCTATCCTTTCACAGCACCAGATGTAATTCCGCTGTATATCTGCTTCTGGCATAATATAAATACGATAAGTGCAGGCAGGAGAGAAATAATAACACCTGCACAAATCAGGTTATACTTGCTTCCCATAGGTCCTACAAAGGTGTAGAGACTGGTTGCAATTGTATGTAACCTCTTATCCTGCAGATACAGATTGGCTGCATAGTACTCGTTGTACACGCCTACACCCTTTAATATGCAGGATGTAATGATTGCAGGCTTAAGGAGAGGAAGCATGATTTTCCAGTAAATCGTCCAGTAGGATGCTCCGTCAATAATGGCTGATTCATCCAGGGACACCGGTATGTTTTCCATAAACTGTATGAAAATATATACTGATATAACATCTGTTCCACACATCATGATTATGTAGCCATACAGATGATTTACAAAATGAAGGCTGGACATAATGTTGTATACAGTAACCTGCATTGCAACTCCCGGCAGGAGGGCTGCAAAGAGGAAGAGGTTTCTGATAAGTCCGTTTCCCGGGAAGGAAAATCTATTGAGGATATATGCCAGCTGGGTACCGATAATGATTGATACTAAAAGCACACATACCATGACAATCATAGAGTTTAAAAACGCCCTTCCCATGTCAGCAGTCTTAAAGGCTGTTATAAAATTGTCAAAGTTAAGCCAGTTCTCAGGCAGTGTCATAACGCTTGTCTGTCTGTATTCATCTTCTGTTTTGAATGCAGTGATAACACATGATATAATTGGAACAACCGCAACCAGACCAAAGAAAATCAGTGAAGCATATTTGACAATAGTCCATATAAAGGTTCCTACTGAGCGTTTCTGCTCATTTCTTATATTCTCAGCAAAATTGCTCATTATACCGCACCTCCTACAGCTTTCTTTTTAGCCTTTTCTTCTTTCAGTCGTTTCTTCTTTGCCTTGTATGACTCATCCTCACAGTCTGCATCCCTGAACACAAATTTAAAGAATAGCTTCTGTAAGATTGTGCAGGCAAATATAATAAGTAAGAGAACAACCGCCATAGCACTTGCAAGTCCTACCTTCTGGCTTACATGTGCGATTTCATTCATTACAACAAAGTATGTTCCTGTACCGTTTGCACCATTTGTGATTACATATGGCTGCTCGAAGGCACTGAGGGAACCAGTGATTGATAAAATCACATTTAATGTAATGATTGTCTTAATGCTTGGCATGATAATATGCACAAACTGTTGAAATTTATTTGCACCATCCAGTTCTGCCGCCTCGTAAAGCTCTGCGTCAACAGACATAATTGCTCCGATAAAAAGCACCATATTCTGTCCGAAGTAACGCCATACAGAGGTCGCAACCAAGGACCAGTTATTTACGCTTCTGTCCCTTAACCAGTATGGAAGATTTTCCAGATTAAATCCTATAGACTGAAGGATTGTGTCAAACACAAAGCCTCTTGTATAGAAAAATTTGAATATAAATCCGATTGCGATACCGCTAATCAGATATGGGAAAAACATAAGTCCCTTAAATAAGTTTCCACCCTTTACCTTGAAGCTTAAGATTGTAGCAAGGTACAAGGCAATTACCAGCTGTAAAAGTGCTCCTACGCAGTAATATAAGCTGAGCTTTAATGCTCCAAAACAGTCATCTCGTCTGAACACGTCTATATAATTCTGCCAGCCCACAAATTTTCTTGCGTCCACCGGCGTTGTATATTTCATTTTATAAAAACTGAACTGAACCATTTTTCCAAATGGCAGGTATGTAAATACAAATAGTAATAAGAGAGGGATAAAGGTAAAACCAACGCATATAAGTACTTGTTGACCCTTTCTGCTTTTTATCCATTTTTTCGCTTTTGCGGCTGCTCCCATGTGTCTGTCCTCCCTATTGGTAACACTAACATTAAACCCTGTATGTTACAGGCTGAAGCCCTGCCCAGCCTGTAACAATTTTTAAATTAATTAGTACAGAATCTCAACTCCTGCTGATTCCTGTGCATTTGTCCATGCAGCATTCCAGTCTGCCATGATTTCGTCAAATGTCTTGTCTCCATTTGCTGCATGCTCGATAAGCTCCATAATCTTTGAGTTTCCACCATTGTTGATGTTAAGCTCAGAGTCAGAGTTTAATTCATTTAAGTAATCCTCTTCACCCTCAAGTGCCGGCTCATCCTCTAAGAATGTAACACCATCAAATGAAAGCTTTGTCTCTGTGCTTCCAGCCTGAACAGGAAGTCCATCCTCGTTGTATGAATAGCCTGACTCTTCTGTAAGCCATTTAACAAAGATTAAAGCTGCCTGCTTCTCATCATTAGATGCGTTTACATTGATACCATAGCTGTAATCAGCTCCTGCTGATGCGTACTGCTCGCCGTCAATTGAAATAGGGAATGCCATGTAACCGATGTCTGCTCCGTTATCTCCTGCTGCTTCCATCTGTGGGTAAGCCCATGAGCCAAGAACCATACATCCGATTTCACCGTTGTTAATCATGCCCTTGCATCCGTCCCAGTCTGTTGTAGTGTAGTCGTCCTCAATCAGTCCGTCTGCTACTGCATCATAGAGAATCTTGTATACTGCATATGCGTGTGTGTCATCACCATAATCCTTGAATGGATCCTGTGTATGAATGAGCTTCTGGTTTATGTATGTTACATCGCCTGTTGCATTGTTGCCGATGTAAGCATCCCATGCTCCCATTGTCCACTCTGCTGCATAGTTGGTATAAAGTGGAATGGCATCTGTATTATCCTTAATCTTCTGTAAGGCTGTGATAAACTCCTCCGGTGTCTTTGGAAGCTCTGTGATTCCAGCCTCCTCAAATACCTTCTTGTTATATACAATTCCCTGGGTTGTGGCTGTTGAAGGTACTCCATAGACCTCCTTGCCGTATTCCCATGTATTTGCATAGTTGACCTGGTCTTTCATGGTATCAATATCTCCATATGACATGAAGTATGTACTCAGGTCAGCCTTGTCAACTGCAGGAATTCCCATGATTGTTTCGTAGTCACCTGACTGTAAATGTGTAAGAGCATCATCAGCGTAATTTGTGTCTGTTGTAATCTCTACTGTGATATTTGGATACATCTCATTAAAGTCGCTTAAATACTCACTCCATGTCTTTCCGTTATAATCAGCAGAATCAAGGTCTGTTCTGTGGTTAAACATTGTGATTGTAGCAGTAAGGTCTGTGAAATCTTCGCCAAGCTTGATATCAGCGTATGATGTCAGGCTTGCATCAGCCTTTTCAGTACCTCCGTTGCTGTCTGTCTTTCCCCCACATGCTGTAGCAGATAATGCCATAACTGCCACAAGCGCCAAAGCTAAAACTTTCTTCTTTTTCATTATAATTTTCCTCCTTATTTGTTAGCTCGTTTTGTAGCTTAATTTAATTATATTTACTTTAATTTTTTAATCATCATTTATTATCGACCTTTATATATCATTATTGACATTTACTGGTAATTTTGCTATTATTAACAAGAATTAAGATATTTTTTAGTTATTTTGTCTAGTAATTAAAGACTATTTTTCTTGTTTTTATCTTATAAATTAGCTAAATTAATCTTTTTTTACTTTAATTGTATTTAAAAACTGCTTTTTGCACGTTTTATTAACCAGACCAACCGGTTCCCGGCAGCTTCTCTGGATACATAGCAGCTTAAATAAACCTGAGGAGGTTTAAAATATGGCTAAATTATTTGATTTTAGCAGCTTTACTAAATATGTAGATATATTAAAACCAGTCTGCCATGGCGGCCATCTGCCGTCTACCATAGATGCAGGCAATTTTATGGCAAACAGCAAGCCCGTAAAGGGCAGGCTCCTGCCATATCTCTGTTATGGTGGCAGAGTGAGCTTTGACACTACATGCCTTTTTAAAATTCATAATCCAAACCACTATATCCTGCTTTATATAGAAAGCGGGCAGTGCCGTATATCCGGAGATATCAATATAGATATTGCCAGGAGTGGCTCCATTGTCATAATCAGGAGTCAGACTGATTTTGTCTTTGAATCACTGACTGCGCATTTGGTATACAGCATGTATATCCTGACTGGTGCCACCCTTGATGAGTACTGGGGCTTCCTCTGTAGTAATTCCGGTTATGAAAAGTCCATGTATGCAAAGTCTGACTGTGACCAGTCCAGCTTAAATATATCCGATTGGGATGGACAGGATAATTACCTCTATATCCCGTCCCTAAATCAGGAATACATCCTTGATTTCACAACAAACCTAAATCACCTGCTGGCCTGCGACACTCCAGAGGCTGTATTTTCTGAAGCCCTGCTCATCCAGTCCTTTATGACTGCCCTTATAGCCACAGGGGATAAATATGCCATCTATCCAGACACCGCTTCTGCCGGCCTGCAATCAGCTGATAAGCTTCCAAAGCATGTAGCCCTTGCTAAAAGCATCATCGAAAACCGCTACTATGAGCCACTGTCCCTGGATGAATTACAGAGCCAGGTCAAAATCAACAAGCACCAGCTGTGCAGGGATTTTACCAAATATCTGGGACTGCCGCCTCTCAGGTACTTAAATCATTACCGTATTGACAAGGCTGTAAATCTGCTCCTGATGACAGATGATACTGTCCACTCCATAGGTGACACTGTGGGCATAGCAAACACAACGCATTTTATCAATCTGTTTAAGGCACAGACAGGGCTTACTCCCCAGCAGTACCGCAGTATACACTCCATAGCTTCAAGTCAGATTGTAAAGCTGTGATAAACAAAACGACCTCCATCTGCCAGACTGCAAAGTCCGACTTCTGGAGGTCAGAATCATTATCCTATCTTTTTTACACTATCCTTTATAACAAGCCGCCCCTCAAC
>CAVFAM010000305.1:0-3462 GCA_963620375.1 Bacteroidaceae bacterium | reverse complement strand
CCCCTCAACTATGCTCATTCCCTTTTTGTACTTCTCGTTTGATATTTTCTTCACAATCCTGCTGGTTGCCCTCTTTGCCATCTCCTTGATGTCAACCTCGTAGGTGGTAATCTCCACATCACAAAGCCCCGGATACAGATAATTGTCATATCCTACAACCGATATATCATCCGGCACCCTATATCCATCCTCCTCCAGACGTTTTATCAGCACACTGGCAGCCAGGTCACAGTTGCACACAAAGGCTGTGGGCATATTCTGTGGAAGCTTAAGCGCCTCTGGCGCAAGCAGCTTGCCTGTTGCTTCATTTCTATCCTTAAGTACCCAATCCTTCTTTTCCTCTATTCCGTGCTCCATAAGAGACTTGATATATCCAAAATACCTGTCTGTAATCGAGCCTGTAGCCAGCACACTTCCCAAAAATCCTATATCTCTATGCCCCATCTCTATGAGATAATTGGTCAGTGAATACGCCCCATAAAAGCTGTCAGAAATAACGGCGTCCGTGTTCTGCTTCATATCGCAGTAATCCAGATAAATATATGGAAGTGTTGACAGCTTTTTATCAATAAAATCTGTGTATTTCTTATCAAATCTGCCTACTATAATTACTCCATCTGCCTTTTTTTCCTGAACCACCATAGGGGTCTCACAGTTTTCCTCTGCTGCCTGTGACACAGTCTCAAGAAGGGTAAAGCAGCCCATGCTTATGGCTCTCTGTGCCAGCTGCTGGTACAGCTGTAAATAAAATGAATCATACTTATCAAAATATCTCTCATGTATTAAAACAGCTATGTTATAGCTCTTCTTCTCTTCTGCCTGCCGTTTGAGGGCAGATGGCTGCTTGTATCCCAGTTCATCAGCCAGCTCCACTATCTTCTGTCTCATCTCCTCGCTGACACCCTTTTGTCCTGAAAGGGCTTTAGAGACAGTCACTGTACTGACACCTAACTGCTCAGCAATATCTGAAAGTTTAACCGCTTTTGCCATTTATTTATGTTCCTCCTTAATATGCACAAGCTTAGACTTATAATCTCCCCAGAGACACTCCATCATTATTCCTGCCTTTTTAAGAGTGGCTCCCCTGTATGTCCTGTCATCGCCATCAATTCTATAGATTTTATCATCATCCAGTCCCTGAAGCTTAATACATCTGCTGTGATGATTTGGACGGTTCAATACAGACACATATGTAAGCAATGCCTCTGATTTATCCTTTGACACCACCATGAAGCAGTCATATGAATGGTTCTCTCTGTATGAGGCAATCCTGTAATAGTCTCCATTTCTCACAAGTCCGCTGTATTTATGGTATGTGTCTATCTGCTCCGGTATCAGTGCCCTGTCCTCCTCAGGTATCTTAGTTATGTCTAACTCATAGCCAAAGGTACCAACCAGTGCAACATCCCCTCTGGTCTCAAAAGGGGTGCTTCGTCCAACAGTATGGTTCGGGCAGTCTGACACATGGGCTCCCATTGTGGAAAGCGGATATACAAGGGCTGTTCCCTCCTGAATCAAAAGACGCTCTATAGCATCTGTATCATCTGAGCACCAGATTTGTGGGCTGTAATAAAGCATGCCAGCATCAAATCTCGCACCTCCGCCGGAACAGTTCTCAAGCAGTAAATCAGGGAAATCCCTTATCAGCCTCTCCTGCAGCTCATATACAGCAAGTGTGTATCTGTGCATAAGCTCTCCCTGATGTCTGCCATCAAGATGTGTACTTCCTATGTCTGAGAGCTGTCTGTTCATATCCCACTTTACATACTCGATATTTGCACTTTTTAATATATCTGAAAGACAGCCATATACATAATCAACCACCTCTGGTCTGGTCAGATCAAGCACATACTGGTTCCTCATAAGACACGGCTTTCTGTCCGGTACTGCTATAGCCCAGTCCGGATGTGCCTTGTATAAGTCAGATTCCGGTGATATCATCTCAGGCTCAAACCATATTCCAAACTTAAGCCCAATCCTGTTTACTTCATCAACAAGCTTTTTTAGTCCACCCTTTATCTTGTCTTCATTCACCTGCCAGTCTCCAAGGCTTGTGTTGTCATCATTTCTCTTTCCGAACCAGCCATCATCCATGACAAGCATTTCTATTCCGCACTTTTCAGCCTCTCTTGCAATAGCCAAAAGCTTCTCGGAATCAAAATCAAAATATGTAGCCTCCCAGTTATTAATAAGCACTGGTCTTGGCTTATCCACATACTTACTCCTAATCAGGTGATTTCTGTACAGGTCATGGTATGTCCTGGTCATTCTGCCAAGTCCCTCATCAGAGTACACCATAACCACCTCTGGCGCATTAAAGGTCTCCCCCGGCTCAATGACAAAGCAGAACTCCTTGGGGTTAATTCCCATCACAAGTCTCAGTGAGTCAAACTGGTTTTTCTCCACCTGGGCAGTAAAATTGCCTGAGTAGACAAAATTAAAACCATAGACCTGTCCGTGCTCCTGGTTTGTCTGACTCTGAACCAGGGCTATGAATGGGTTTTCCTGATGTGAGGATTCTCCCCTGACAGAAGATATACCCTGTACTCCGTGGCCTATATCCCTGTACTCCATGTGCCTCTCTCTAGCCCATGAACCGTGAAGAGTCAAAAGCTTATAGTCCTCATCATCCATATCCATACAGACAGACATTATTTTATTAAGCTTAAGGGTCTTATCAGAAATGTTCTCAAATCTCACACTTCTCACTATGGAATCGCTGTCTGCAAAAATGCTGTAGCTTAATATCAGCTTAACTCCTGCGATTTTATCTACCGCATCTATCTCAAGAGTCATGCTCTCATCTTCATCTGCAAATGTAGCAGGAAGTCCGGGAAGTGGCTTTTTGCCCTTAAATATCCTGTATCCGTCATAGAGTGGCTGGATAGCAGAATGGCCGTTTTCGTCCTCGATTTCTATAGAGCTTAGTCTGTAGTCACCTACTCCATTTCCTGAATACTCTGTAGGAAAGGTATCGAGAAACGAACCTCTGTCTCTGGCATTTGCAGATGGCACAAAGGGTGGCTCTGCGATTCTTAGTCTGTAGCTTACGTCCTCGTCCTTAAGCTTTGCACCATAATATACATGGCCTATAAAACCCTCTGTGTCGATGATTTGCATTATATAACTGCAATTTTGTGTGTCTAACTTGAAAATTCTTTTTTCTTTGTTATGTGTTATGTTCATAGTAATATACCTTGCTCCCTTTAATTATTTAAGTAAAGTTTAGCACAATTGCGGGGGGCAGTAAATATTTTTTAGGTTTTTTTAGCTTAATATTGCTTTTTAGGTGGGGGCTGGAATATAGAGATAAGCCATGCGGGAATTTGTGACGAGTTACGGATATAAGATTTTCTAAATGTTCTGGTTTGCTTGGTTTATGCTTGACGCAACCGCTCGACATTCGCCATCCATGGCTCAGGTCTCGCTCTCGGCAACGTCCTGTTGCCGAGTTGCTGGGAA
>CAVFAM010000304.1:0-10762 GCA_963620375.1 Bacteroidaceae bacterium | reverse complement strand
CACAAGGCTTTGGATGGCTCTTTACAGAAGCTGTCAGAGAGTCAGGGAAAAGAGCTTAATGACAGACTCTATGCGCAGTTTAAGAAGGATAATTACGAGACAAGCTATGCTAATCCTGCATATTCTGTCAAGGTATTCGGACAGGAGTATGGACAGCATTTTGCAGCAATTTTCAAAAGAATCTATGATGCTTCAAGATTTGCCTTTGAGGGAAATATAGAGTATCTGTGTCTTTGTGCAGAGCTTGTAGTGGAGCTTTACACATATTTCGAGTCAGATGAGGCAAGCCCAAAGGCTGTGGATGACTGTCTGCACTCATTTATGCATGATTATATGGAAATCTTCACAGACAACAACATCAACAGATCCTTCACTACAAAATACGATTATTATCAGGAGCTGGTTGAAAACAGTGATATTTCAGATAATGCCTACCTCTATCAGTATGGTTTGTTTGTAGGCGATAATGAGATAAAGAGCAGGGAGTATCTGGCTACATTCTCAGATGAAGAGATTCAGGCGATGGCTGATACCTTTACAGAGGGCTACAGAATCGGTTTTGCCACATGCAATAAGGACATTACCAAGAAATCATTTGGAGACATCAGATATCCTCTGGGCTTTGAGCGTGTAATCAGATGTGCAATCAAAAACTTTGAGAAAATCAACTTAAAGGCTGTACTTATGCCTTATTCTACATCTGTAAATAAGCAGTTTGACTATGACCACAAGGAGGATGATGCTCTCTGGCTGGATAAGGAAATGGGCGAGTACAGTGCAGAGTGCAGAAAGAATTCCTTTGAGAGAATAAAGGATATTGCACCTGGCTATGGCGGACCGGCTGTTATGGAGGTCTTTGGTGAGGAGCCATTTTCACCAGAGGCAAAGGCTGAGAATCCAGCATATTCTGATAGCCAGCAGGAAATCCATGTCAAGGAGAGAGGCGAGTCATTAAGACTTATAAATGAATATATCCATGGTGAGGAGCGAAGCTTCACAATTATTTCCTTCCCTGTTGCTGCAATCGGCGACAAGTATGAGGAGCTGTTCTCAGAGACAGTCAAAATCAATACATTAGACTACAAGCTCTATCAGACAATCCAGCAGAAGATTATTGATGTGCTTGATACAGCAGACAGGGTACACATTTTAGGCTGCGGAGACAACAGGACAGACCTGTATGTCAAAATCCATGAGCTTCCAAACCCTGACAAGGAGACTGCCTTTGAAAACTGCGTGGCAGATGTGAATATCCCAGTGGGAGAGGTATTTACTTCACCGGTGCTTGAGGGTACAAATGGTAAGCTTCATGTAACACAGGTTTTCTTAAACGAACTTAATTACAAGAACCTTGAGATTGATTTCAAGGACGGAATGATTGACAACTATACCTGTACAAACTTTGACAATGAGGAAGAAAACAAAAAGTATATCGCAGACAATGTGCTTTTCCATCACGACACACTTCCAATGGGAGAGTTCGCAATCGGAACAAACACAACTGCCTACAGGGTAGGACGTGTGTATGACATACAGGATAAGCTTCCAATCCTTATTGCAGAGAAAACAGGACCTCACTTTGCAGTGGGTGATACCTGCTACACATATGATGAGGATAATATAACCTACAATCCAGACGGAAAGGCTATTATTGCAAGGGATAATTCAGTATCTATTCTCAGAAAAACAGATATGTCAAAGGCATACTTTAACTGCCATACAGATATTACAATTCCATACAATGAGCTTGGGGCAATCACTGTAATCCGCAAGGATGGCTCTACAGAGGACATTATCAGAAATGGCAGATTCGTGCTTGCTGGCACAGAGGAGCTTAACAAGCCTCTGGATGAGCTTGATGCCTGGGAGGCAGGCCGCTAAGTATAGTGAGCGCAACAATATGTATCAGATGCGAAGTCGGGAGCAGGGTGCATATACGAACAAGATGGATTATGGTATGAAATCAACATAATGAAATAATATAACAAATAGTATAACAATAGGAATGGAGGATGAAAATGGCAAAAGTAGGAATAGTCATGGGAAGCGACTCAGACCTTAAGGTAATGAGCAAGGCAGCAGCCCAGCTTGAGGAGCTGGGGATAGAGTATGAGATTACAATTATCTCAGCCCACCGTCAGCCTGACGCATTAATTGACTGGACAAGGAGCGCAGAAAGCAGGGACATCAAGGTGATTATCGCAGGAGCAGGAATGGCAGCAGCCCTTCCGGGAATGTGTGCAGCCCTCTTTGACCTGCCTGTAATCGGAGTACCACTCTCAGGTAAGAATCTGGATGGAATGGATGCGGTCTTTTCAATCATGCAGATGCCACCAGGAGTACCAGTTGCAACAGTTGCAATTGACGGGGCAAAGAACGCAGCCCTTCTGGCAGCTAAAATTCTTGCTGCAAGTGATGCAGCTCTTCTTGATAAGCTTAAGAAATACAAGGAAGAGATGAGAGAGCAGGTGGAGGCAAAGGATGCCCGTCTTAAAGAGGTAGGCTACAAGAACTACTAATATATTCCATATATGAAAGAAAAAGAGAAGCCGCCAGCTGGCGGCTTCTCTTATATTATTTATCATTGTAGAAACAAAGCTATGTATTAGAGCTGGAACTTGTTGACCACTGCATTGAGTGTATCAGCGATATCCTGCTGGTTTTCAGACATTTCAGAAACCTCATCAACAGTGTTTGAAACACCGTCTACTGTCTCTAAGATGTTAGAGCTTATCTCAGCGGTTGTCTGTGAGGATTCGGCAATATTTTGTATAGCCTGTGTTACCTCATTCATAATCTGACGTATATCATCCGCCATATTAGTAACCTTCTGTGATATATCAGCAAAGTATACAGCGTCTTTTCCGTACTGGTTAGCTGTCTCAACAAAGCTGTTGTAGTCAGGTGTGACAGTGTCACGCATGAATGTGAGCAGTCCCTGTGAGTCCTGACTCAGGTGCTGGAAGGCATCCTGAACCTGTACGATAGTATCCTGGATTCTGCCTACTGCATTTGAAGTCTCACCGGCAAGCTTACCGATTTCATCTGCGACAACTGCAAAGCCCTTACCCTGTTCTCCGGCACGGGCAGCCTCAATGGAAGCATTGAGAGATAAGAGGTTTATCTCCTCGGCAATCTCGGCGATAACGTTTGCAAGCTCACCTATGCTCTCAACAACCTTGGCATTTTCTATGCTCTCATGAAGCTTCTGCTCAAACTGGGCAGACAGCTCAGTAGCAGATGCAAAGGAAGTACGGGTTGCCTCCTCTACGGATGTTGCCCTTTCCCTGATTTCGTTTGTTAATTTTAAGCTTTCCTCAGTCTCTGATGCAAGAACCATTACAGAAGCGTTTACTTCCTCCACAGAAGCATTAACCTCTTCGGTTGCGGCACTTGATGAACTCATGGCATCATTGATATGGGTCATGCTGTCCTGAATTTCTGAGAACTCATTGAGGAGAGTCTCAGAGGCGGTCTTAAGCTTGGCACTTGCAGTCATGATATTGCTTGAACGGTCTGAGATATTTGAAATCACATCCTTATTGTTGTCAAACATTTCGTTTAATGAATTTCCCATAATGCCAAGCTCATCGCTGGATGCAACCTGGAGAGAATCCACTGTAAAGTCACCAGAGGCAAGAGTCTGGGCAAATGCCTGTACCTTTTGTATGCTCTTTGATATAGAAGAAACCAGAAGAGATACAATAACCATACAGCAGAGGAGACCGATGACTCCGACTACGCAAAGCTTTGCAACCAGGGCAAGTGTCGGGGCGAAAAGCTCTGACTGAGGCATCATAAGAAGCAGCTTCCAGCCTGTAGCAGGAATTTTGTCAAAATATACATTGCAGGCCGTGCCATTTTCATCATCAGCTGAAGCAGTGCCTGTATCATTTGCAAGGACTGTATCACTTATGGCAGCCATGGATGTATTGGTATCATCTGCTATATTTACGGAATTTTCAATCTTATCGGCACTTACACCAGCCAGATATACTCCATCATCTGTGGTGAGAATAGCAGAGCCTGTCTCCCCGACTACGATTGAGTCAATCATGTCGGTAATAGTTGATAAGACAATGTCCACAGATATACAGCCCATATATTTGCCGTTCTCGATAATTGGGGCTGTGCAGGTAGACATAATAGTATCAGATGTCGCATCGTAATAAGGGTCTGTGATGATTGGTTCAGATGCTGATTCTGCAATTGTGTAGTAGTCCTGTGAAAAATAATCATAATCAGCATTGCTGTAATCATATGTAACGACTGTCTGGTCTCCGTCCTTATATACATATGGACCGACGTATTCCTCATCCGGGTCAAAGGCATAAGGGGCAAACCAGATACCACTGCCGTTTACCATGTCGTTCTGGCTGATAACATCTGCCAGCAGCTTTTCATAGTCGGTAAGCGTCATAGTCTTGTAGCTTGCTGCAACTGTGCTTGAGAGTGTTGCAGCGGTAGTTTTGACAATCTCCAAATCCTGGTCAATCGACCCTGCCTGGGCGTCAAGTGTAGCGTTCATGCTTTCTTCTACCTTAGAATTAACCATGTTAAGGCAGGAAAAAGCTGAAATAGCAGTTATTGCAACGAGTGCAATGGCAATCACTGGCAGTATGGATGCCAGCATCTTAGTTTTAATCTTTTTGAATTTCATAAAACTATCCTCCTTTGTATAGCTAACATGGTACCATTATACTATGGTTTCTTTTAATATACCAGTACTCATTGAAAGAAAAAGGGAGAATTATTTGCATAGAATGAATTATTGTTATAAAATTAAATAGGTTTATAAAGAGAGAGAGGTTACACAATGGAGAAATCAAAGGTATATTTTACAACATTTAAGACAACAGGTTCAGAGAACCTGCTCCAGAAGCTTCACAGACTCATGAAGCAGGCTGGTTTTGAAAATATTGATTTTACAGACAAGTATGCAGCCATCAAGATTCATTTTGGTGAGTATGGAAACCTTGCATTTTTAAGACCAAACTATGCAAAGGTTGTGGCTGATTATGTCAAGGAGCTTGGCGGCAAGCCATTCCTCACAGACTGCAACACCCTGTATGTAGGAAGCAGAAAGAATGCACTCGACCATCTTGATACAGCTTATGTAAATGGATTTTCACCATTACAGACAGGCTGCCATGTAATAATCGGAGATGGCTTAAAGGGAACAGATGAGCAGATTGTCCCAATCAATCTTCCTTATGTAAAGGAGGCAAAAATCGGACAGGCTGTCATGGACGCAGATGTATTTATCTCACTCACCCATTTCAAGGGACATGAGATGGCTGGCTTTGGTGGAGCCCTTAAAAATATCGGTATGGGCTGTGGCTCAAGAGCCGGCAAGATGGAGCAGCACTGTGATGGCAAGCCGCATGTAGACCAAAGCGGCTGTGTAGGCTGTGGAGCATGTACCAGAATATGTGCCCATGGAGCACCGGTTGTAACTGACGGCAAGGCTTCAATCAATCAGGATAAATGTGTAGGCTGCGGACGCTGTCTGGCTGTATGTCCAAAGAATGTCATATCAGCAAACTTCAGCGATTCGATTAAGATGTTAAACTACAAGATTGCAGAATACAGCTATGCAGTGTGCAAGGACAGACCTTGCTTCCATGTATCGCTTATCTGTGATGTATCACCTAACTGTGACTGTCATGCAGAGAATGATATTCCAATCATTCCAAATGTAGGTATGCTGGCATCATTTGACCCTGTAGCTTTAGATCAGGCATGTGCAGACCTCTGCAACAAGATGCCGGTTACAGCAGGAAGCGTGCTTGCTGATAATATGGAGAAATGTGAGCATCATGAGCACAGCCATGACCATTTTACAATGACACATCCAGATACAGAGTGGGAGTCATGTCTTTCACATGCTGAGGAGATAGGTCTTGGAACAAGAGAGTATGAATTAAAAACAATCTAACCTCTGACAGATAAAGTAACAAATTAAGGAAATATGGGGATTATGGAACAACAAATGAGAGAAACTGTACTTATTGTAGATGATTCAAGATTTCATCGGACTGTTTTAAAGGCTACACTGGAGGAACACTTTAATGTCCTTGAGGCAGCAGATGGAAAAGAATGTCTGAGCGTAGTGGAAGGGCATAAGAATGGAATAGATATTGTCCTTTTAGACCTGGTTATGCCGGAAATGGACGGCTTTGAAGTGCTTAAAAGACGTCAGAATATGGAGGATTTTAAGAAGATACCTGTGATTGTGCTGTCCACAAGCCAGTCAATCGAGTTTCAGACCCAGGCATTTGAGCTGGGAGCACATGACTACATAATCAAGCCTGTGGATGCCAGAATAGCAATCACACGTATCAACAATGCGATAAGTACAGTGCGGCATTTGCAGATGGCATTGAGCGAGCAGAATGAGTGGAGACAGAAATCCCAGATAGATGAGATGACCAATCTGCTCAATAAAGCCACTACAGAGAAATTTGTAAAAGAGACGCTTGAGAAGTACCCGGAGGAAGAGCATGCCCTTATGCTGGTGGATATTGATAATTTTAAGTCAGTAAACGACAACCTGTGGCATAAGGTGGGAGACCATGTAATTACAGTAGTTGCAGGTGTGCTGACATCTACCTTTGGAAGTACTGATATAATCGGACGAATTGGTGGAGATGAATTTCTCGTCATGGTGCCAAGAGTGACAGTCCGTGACAGTGTGCTTGAGAGGGCTGATAAGCTGGTTCAAATAATCAGGGACAAGGAAAATCTGTCTATTCCAAATGTTATCTCCATAAGTGTCGGAGTGGCTTTTTCAGAAAAAATGAGGCATATGAGGCATTATTTACAAGAACTGATGAAGCCTTATATGATTCAAAAAAGGCAGGAAAGGGCAGATATACAGTTTATGGAGAGGCATGCCAGTTACCAGAGGGACTCAATGAGGTAGTGGCGTGGTCAAATTCCAGAAATGTCACAAGTACCCTGACCTTTGAGCTGCCAAACCTCTTTGAATTAAAGGCGGTATCTACCTTTGAAGAATTTAAGACCAGACTTGAAGAGGACTCGGAATCTGTAAAGGGCTGCTTTGTGGATGTATCAGAGTGTGAGGACTTCGGCAAACTCGTCTGGAAGCAGATTAGAAATGACGAGGCAGCAAAATCAAAGCCTATAACAGCAATCTGTAAAGAGGGTAATCTGGAGCAGATACAGCTGGCGGTTGAGTCAGGAGTGATAGACGACCTGATATTTGCGCCCCTTGAGCCGTCGGTTTTAAAGAGGCGTATTCGTGTGCATATCAATCGATATTCATGATTGCCACGATTTAATTCATATAAAATGTAGTTGGGGGACAGATGTATGTGACAAATGCGCATACGGATAAAACAGAAATGAATGGAGATGCATAAATCATTATGGATATGAACTCTATCAAAAAGCAGAAGAGACAGACCTCAGAGACATTTTTACTAAGCAGTATATTAGCCTTGTCAGGAGGCTTTCAGGATGCTTATACCTACAACGTGAGAGACCATGTATTTTCAAATGCCCAGACAGGCAACGTGGTGCTTATGAGCCAGCACTTTCTCATGGGAGAATGGAGGACAGCCATAAGCTATCTGTTTCCAATCATAGCCTTTGCCATGGGAGTACTGGTGGCAGAGCAGATAGGGCATAAGTATAAGTTTGCAAAGAAAATCCACTGGCGGCAGATAATAGTACTCATAGAAATTATATTATTGTTCGCCGTAGGTTTTATACCGGGCAGCTACAACATGATAGCCACCATGATGGTATCCTTTGCCTGCTCAATGCAGGTGCAGACCTTTAGAAAGGTCAATGGCTACGGCTATGCCAGCACCATGTGCATAGGAAACTTAAGGAGTGGCACAGAAAGCCTGTCAATATTTATGAGAGACCACCAGAAAGGAGCACTCAAAAAAGCCATGCACTATTACGGCATAATTCTGATATTTGCAATCGGAGCCGGAGTAGGAGGAATATGCTCACTGGCATGGGGAATGAAGGCAATCTGGGTGTCATGCGTATTATTATTGATAACCTTTCTGATGATGGTGGAAGAGAGGCGCTAAATCATTATATGATAGGTTAGCCTATAACTAATATGAAATGTATGCACAAAGAAGATAGATAAAAGAACAACAAAACCCAATATAGCTTACAGTTAAAATACTGCAAAGCAGCTAACAAAGCAACTTATAAAATTTAGATGAATAACTCGGGCTTCCCATATAAGCATAAAACAAATCGGGGAGTGTACAGTTGTTTGACAGAAAACAATATGAACTGCCACGGGCTTCAGCAGTCAGGGAAACGGAGAAACCGCTGCAAATAACAGCAATCCTATCCTCGATTAAGTCCCGTGGCTAATTTCATATTTTTTCTGGCAAATACACTGTACACTCCCCGATTTTACACAACCTAAAAAGGGAAGCCCGAG
Source organism: Bacteroidaceae bacterium (assembly GCA_963620375.1). GTDB lineage: Bacteria > Bacillota > Clostridia > Lachnospirales > Lachnospiraceae > Roseburia. The sequence goes on along the minus strand of CAVFAM010000304.1, from coordinate 2,325 downwards.
TTATGGCGTAAATTATTTATAACTAAATCATTTAAGCCATTCCCATCCTAAGCCATTCCCATCCTAAGCCTTCGCAATAGCCTCCGCCAGCTCCTTCATAACCGGCAGATCCCCATCCTTCATAGCAGACCGGATAGTCACAATCGGCTCAACCAGAGTGATGTCCTTCATAGGCTCAATAAGTCCCTTCATAGTTCTGGCAGCAGTAGGTCCCCATGAACCATTTTCAAGCAGACCGATAGTACGATTCTTATAGCCCTTCATCTGTAAATGACTTAAGAAATCGTGCATACAAGGGAATACACCGCCATCATAGCTTGCAGCGCAGAGCACCATTCTGTCATAGCGGAAAGCATCCTCGATAACCTCTGCCATATCCTCTCTTGCCAGGTCACTTACTACAACCTTTTCAACGCCAGCCTCTTTGAGCATATTGCCAAGCATCTTGGCTGCAACTGCTGTATTGCCATGGATAGAAGCGTAAGCTACAAGTACACCCTTGCTCTCTGGCTCGTACCTGCTCCATGTGTCATAGAGACTTAAGTAAGGTGTCAAATCTCCAGTCAGGATTGGTCCGTGGAGAGGACAAATTGTCTTGATGTCTAAGGATGCGGCCTTTTTCAGTAAAGCCTGTACCTGCATACCGTATTTTCCAACGATATTAAAGTAATAACGTCTTGCCTCGCAAGCCCAGTCAGCGTCCTGGGTAAGAGAGAGGGCACCGAATTTTCCAAAGCCATCTGCTGAGAAAAGAATCTTTTCTGAGCTCTCATAGGAAACCATAACCTCTGGCCAGTGAACCATAGGTGCCATCACAAATGTAAGGGTATGGGAGCCAAGCTCAAGAGTATCGCCCTCTGCAACGACGATTTTTGCTGTGCTTTCTACGTCAAAGCTTACGAACTGCTGTAGCATAGGGAAGGTTTTGGCATTTCCAACAAGTGTTACCTCTGGATGAAGCTCGACGATTTTTGCAATGCTTCCTGCGTGGTCTGGCTCCATGTGAGAGATAACGAGATAATCAAGCTTTCTGTCTCCTAAGGCAGCCTTTAAATTATCCTCCCACTCTATTGTTTTTCTAGGGTCAACTGTGTCCATAAGACAGGTTTTCTCATCCAAAATCAGATAGGAATTGTATGATACTCCCTCTGGTACGACGTACTGGCTCTCGAATAAGTCGATGTCTGTATCATCGCAGCCGATGTATTTGATGTTTTCTGAAATTGTAATATCCACTGTAAAAACTCCTTTCGTGTCTGATACTTTAGTGCTATGTCGATTATAACACATAAGCATCTTGGTAGATATAATAAATGATGCAGTTTTACATAAATTTTATACAATCGTTTCACAAGCATGATAGTTAGAGAGGCGGGAGGGTGTTAGTATAAGAGCAACAGAAGGATTGACAGAGTTAAAGAGAGGTTTTGTATGAGAAAACAGGGACATTTGCTGGTTACAAATCACATAATGATGGAGCAGAAGGGATGGGAAAAGGCATGTATACTTTTGGGCTGTGTGCTGCCTGATTTCTGGATTCCATCCTTGATAAAAGGGCATAAAAGAGAAAAAAACTGGGACAAAATAAAGGGGCAGATGGAGAAGCTTGAGCGAAAGGGCAGCTGGAATATGTCAAGCTGCATAAAGCTTGGAATAATACTTCACTATGTGGAGGATTATTTCACCCTTGCCCATAGCAGGGCTTATGAGGGCGGTCTGTATGCGCACTGCATGTATGAGAAAAAGCAGTATCAGGAATTTAAGGCGCATCTGTCTGTGGAAAAGCAGGTGATAGAACAGGTTGGAGCCTTTTATAAGTACTATGTGAATTCTATTGGAGACTGGATGGAAGACCAGTTTGAGGAATATGATGGGATGCCTCAATGCGTAGAGACAGACTATCTGATTATGAAGCGTGCTGTAAATGTGACCTGGTGGTATTTTGAGAGAGAATTTAACATAAATGAGCATATAATGGAAAATGCAGCTCCTGACGTAGTAACCATACATCAGGAAGCCCATTCCCCATTGGCATAGATTTAACAATAGTGGTAGTAGTTTCTTTTCCTTATAATAAAGAAGAGTGTGACGCATAGGGTCAGAGCCTCTGCCACGATAATTGCACCCCAGATACCGTTAATATCAAGGAAAATTGGCAGAATAAGTATTGCACCAATCTGAAATACCAGTGTTCTCATAAATGAAATCACCGCAGAAATCACGCCGTTATTTAAGGCTGTAAAGAAGCTTGAACCAAAAATATTAAAGCCATTGATTAAATACGCCAGCGAGTAAATCCTGAAGCCATGTATAGTCATGGCAAGC
>CAVFAM010000303.1:541-2711 GCA_963620375.1 Bacteroidaceae bacterium | reverse complement strand
AATCGAAGAGGGTGCTACAATGGTCAGGGTAGGAACCGGTATATTTGGAGAGAGAAACTACAACATTTAATAATTTAAAATAGAAGGCAGGTAAAATAATCATGAGCGTTATGGATAAGTTTTTAGACGTTATGCGACTTAACCCAGATGAGGACTATGATTTTGATAATGAGGATTACGATATAGAAGAGGAAGAAGAGGTACAAAAGCCTAGAATTTCCAGAAAAGAGAAGAAACAGAAGGAAGAGACTTTTGAGCCACAGCCACAGAAGGAAAAGGTGGTTAAATCAAATCCAAAGATTACACCAATTACTAAGTCAACAAGAAAGCAGGCACTGGGAATGGAAGTATGTGTAATTAAACCTATATCAATGGAAGACGAAATCGAGATAACAGACACACTCTTAAATGGAACAACTGTTATTTTAAATATGGAAGGTCTTAATTTAGAGCTGGCACAGAGAATTATTGATTTCACATCTGGAGCCACATATGCTATGCATGGAAATCTTCAGAAAATATCAAATTATATTTTCCTTGCAACTCCAAATGGGGTTGATATATCAGGAGACATACAGAATCTTATGGATTCAATGTCAACAGGGTTTACGGTTTAAGCTATGAAGAAAACAAATAAATTTATGGGGCTTAGTATTCTGACCATTATAATGCTTGTTATACTGGATCAGCTGACTAAGCTTATGGCAGTTATAAAATTAAAAAATGGCTCTCCCTTTGTCATCATAGATGGAGTGTTTGAGTTGAGATATCTTGAAAATCAGAGCGCTGCATTTGGTTTTGACCTTGTATCACTTTTTCAGAGAATATTTAAAATAAAATATTTCACAGAAAATCCAGATGCGTTTTTGACAGCCAAGATGATTATTTTTGCTATTGTCACAATTGCAGTTATTATACTGCTTATGCTTCTGTATAGGAAAATCCCGCAGACTAAGAGGTTTTTATGGATTAATTTAATCATGATTTTCTTTGTGGCTGGGGCAATCGGCAATTTGATTGACAGAATCGTAAACAATTATGTGGTTGACTTTTTCTATTTCAGACTGATTAATTTTCCTATATTCAATGTGGCGGATATTTATGTGACTGTTGCAGCGTTTGCGTTTATTATACTCGGGATTTTCTATTATAAGGAAGAGGATTTTGAGCTGATTTTTGGAAAAAAGGATAAAAAGTAAAAGAGATAGCATGAAAACAGAACTGTACGAAGTTTTGAATGAGCAGGAGGGAGAAAGACTGGATAAATTTTTGAGCATTATTTATCCAGATCAGTCTCGCTCTTTTTTTCAGAAAATAATTAAAGACAATAAAATACTGGTAAACGATAAGCCTGAAAAGGCAAACTACAGGATTAAATGCGATGATATAATTAATATCACCATTCCAGATGCTGTGGAGACCCAGATTGTGCCGGAGAACATCCCTATCGACATAATATATGAGGATGATGATGTGCTTATTGTAAATAAGCCAAAGGGCATGGTGGTGCATCCGTCTGCTGGCCACTATACAGGAACCCTGGTAAATGCCATAATGTATCACTGCAAGGATTCTTTGAGTGGCATAAATGGAGAAATCCGACCAGGAATAGTCCACCGGATAGATATGGATACAACAGGCTCACTTATTGTGTGCAAAAATGATGAAAGTCATATTAATATTGCAAAGCAGATTAAGGAGCATACGGTCAACAGAATATATGAGGGCATTGTAATAGGTAATCTCAAGGATGATGAGGGCACAATCGAGGGACCAATAGGCAGACATCCTATTGACAGGAAAAAGATGTGCATTAATGAGAAAAACGGAAAGCCTGCCATAACACATTACAAGGTGCTTGAACGGTTTGGAAACTATACCTATGCCCAGTTTAAGCTTGAGACAGGCAGAACCCATCAGATAAGGGTGCATATGTCGAGCATAGGACATCCATTGCTGGGAGATCAGCTGTATTCATCTGGCAAAACGCCATTTAAGAATCTGCAGGGACAGACGCTCCATGCAAAGACCATTGGCTTCATACATCCAAGGACAAATGAATATGTTGAATTCTCGGCACCACTGCCAAATTATTTTGAAAAATTGCTTATTCAGTTGAAATTGTAGCGCAATTTGAGTATAATTTAATTATCAAATAAAGTGTTAAAGG
>CAVFAM010000303.1:0-531 GCA_963620375.1 Bacteroidaceae bacterium | reverse complement strand
GTTAAAGGGGTTGAATATTATGGCTTATAATGAAATTTACACGATTGGTAGAGAATTTGGAAGTTATGGTAAACAGGTTGGCGAGAAGCTCGCAGAAAGACTTGGAATTGCCATATACGATAAAGAGTTACTGCAAAAGGCAGCTAAAGAGTCCGGCTTTTGTGAAGAAATATTTGAAAATCATGATGAGCGTCCTACAAACAGCTTTTTGTATTCACTGGTAATGGATACATATTCTGCTGGAAGCTATTCGGCAGCACCATTTATGGATATGCCGCTTAATCATAAGGTATTCTTAGCTCAGTTTGATGCAATTAAGAAAATTGCTGAAAGTGAATCATGTGTTATCGTAGGCAGATGTGCAGATTATGCTTTAGCTGATAATCCAAAGTGTCTGAATGTGTTTGTCAGGGCTGAAATGGATGACAGAGCTAAGCGAATCAGCAAGCGTCTCGACATTACTGAGGCTAAGGCTAAGGACATGTGTATCAAACAGGATAAACAGCGTGCAAGCTATTACAACTATTATAC
>CAVFAM010000302.1:0-4138 GCA_963620375.1 Bacteroidaceae bacterium | reverse complement strand
GCCTATAATTATATCATAAGTCTTTCTATTTTAAAACCAACTGATTTCATTTTAACTTGTACCCATTCAAAAATCCTTTAGTTCCTCTTTTCCTTGTATTATACAAATCTTAACATTATATGCAGATAAAGAAAAGTGAGCGCATCTTATTTTTTTCTATTATTATAGATATACCGTCCCCCATTAAGCAGAATACCAAACACCGTCGCAACAGGTGCTGCAAGTCCAATCATAGTAAGGCTTGCATCCGGCTGTATACTCATATAGTAGGCAAGTGGCAGACGCACCAGAAGTGTCTGTGCAAGCCCCTGTATCATAACCCACACTGTATCGTCATGTCCGTTAAAATATCCTATCATGCTGAATAAAATAGCTGTGACAATTGTCTCCGGCGCAAAGCCCTTTAAATAATCAAAGCCATTCTGGATAACTGCCGCATCAGTTGTAAATATAGCTGTGAGCAGATTTCCCTTAAACATGATAAAGACAAATACTATACAGCCAATCATAAGCCCTATGCCCATACCTGTGAACATGGATTTTTTGGCTCTTTTCTCATTTCCGGCACCAACGTTCTGAGATACAAATGATGCCATAGACTGCATCAGTGAGCTTGGTACAAGCATTGCAAAGTTTACAATCTTACATGCCACCCCATATCCTGATGATGCTGTGAGCCCCAGTCTGTTTACAAAGGCACAGAGGGCTACAAAGGACAGCTGTGTGAGGCACTCCTGCAGGGCAAGGGGCAGTCCTATTTTCATGGCACGCCGGCAGTTTGCATTTATTCTGAAATCATGCTTTTCGATTTTAAATGGAAGCTGCTTTTTAATAAGAAGAATAATCGCAAATACTACACTGACAGCCTGGGCAAATACTGTTGCCATGGCTGCTCCTGCTGCATCCAGTCCAAAATGTGCAACTAAAATCAAGTCTCCTGCTATGTTTACAACACACGCAATCGCCACAAATATAAGTGGGGATTTACTGTCACCCAGTCCACGGAAAATTGCGGCAAGCACATTATATGCCACGATGAAAAATATTCCACCACCACATATCCTGATATATGCAGCTGTAGCATCCACAGCCTCAACCGGTGACTGCATAAGCACTGCTATCCGGCTTGCAAATGAAATCATAACCACAAAGAGTACCACTGATATTATGGCAAATACAACTGTGGCTCCTCCTATTACTGAGCCAATCTCCTGAGTCTTTTTTTCTCCAATATACCTTGCAATCAGCACAGTGATACCCATTGCAAACTGTATAACTACAAAGGTCACAAGGTTTAAGACCTGGCTTCCTGTAGATACTGCTGACAGTCCTGATGTGGTTCCAAATCTGCCCACAACAAGCAGGTCAACTGCTCCATATGCTGCCTGAAGCACCAGTGCTCCAAGTATAGGCATCATAAATTTAAGCATCTTATTTAATATGCTTCCTGTTGTAAAATCTGCATCTGAATTATTCAATTCTTACACTCCCTTCACTCATCACTTCGTATAATTTTTCTATTGTTTCAATCATGCTGTCTGCATCCTCATCTGATATGTGCTCCAGATATGGGCACAGCCTGCTGTAGTAATCAGTATCATATTTCTGGGACAATAGCTGTCCGCTTTCCGTAATGTTTATATAGGTTACACGCTTGTCCTCATCTGACATGCTCTTTTTTAAATAGCCCTTCTCCACCATCTCGTTTATGGTTCTTGTCACTCCTGGTCTTGGAAGCTTTAAATAGTCACTCACGTCTGATATTCTGACAGCATCCTTTGTTTGTTTAAGCCTGCCTATTACATCCATATATCTCAAATATGCAGGAGTCACCCCACTTGGCAAGGGTGGTAACAGCTCCCTGATTCGCTTTGCCTGATAGCAGGCGTCCATCATTCGTTTGATTTTGTCTGGGGTCATGGCTGCCTCCATTTCTTAAATATAATTATCTTCGATAATTACCATCGGTAATTATATTGGCATTTTATTATATTGTCAAGATTTATATTTTTATATTTAAAGTTCATTTAAAGTTCGTCCCTTACAATGCAATCATCAACAGAAAGGAGCAAACGATAATGAAAAAAAACATAAATAAAGTATTATCCTTATTAATGGTCTCTTCCATGACCTTAACCCTTATTGCCTGTGGCAGCACACAGACAGACACAGCAACTGACACAGAGGCTGAGGAGTCAACAGACGAAACAGTATACATAGACACCACAATCTATGGTCAGGTAACAGCCATAAACGATAGTCAGGTGACATTGCAGCTTGGAGAATTATCTGAGTCCACCGCCTCTGACACAGCACCGGGAGACGGAAGCGAACCACCTGAAATGCCTGACAGCAATAATTCTTCTGATAGTTCATCCGATGGTAACAGTCAGGCTCCTGAAAAACCTGACTCTGACGCTTCATCTGATGATAGCAACCAGCCACCTGAAATGCCTGACTCTGACAATTCATCTGATGACAGCAAGCAGGCTCCTGAAAGTGGCAGCCAGCCATCAGACATGCCTGCAGTCCAGGAATTCACAGCAGGTGATGAGACTGCAACATTTGATTTATCAGACGCCACCATCACAAAGGATTCCGAGACAATAGATGTCTCTGACTTATCAGAGGATGATATACTTGAAATCACCTTTGACAGCTATGGTACAATCACAACCGTAAATGTAGTAACAGCAAACGGTGCCCCTGGCGGTTCTGGTTCAGGCTTTGGCGGCTCCGGCACTGTATCCCAGGGTACAAGTGCTAACACAATCAGCGAGGATGGCGACTACTCTGATGAGAGCTACGAGTCTACCGGTGATGACGAAAACGCTCTGCGTGTAGATGGTGCAACTGTCACTCTCGACTCTATCACAGTGGATAAAAGCTCTGGAAGCTCATCCAACACAGAGGATGGTGACTTCTACGGCATGAACGCTGCACTGTTAGCAACAAATGGTGCAACTGTTACTATAAAAAACGCAACCGTTAACTCTTCCGCCCAAAATGGTAACGGCGTATTCAGCTATGGAAGTGGCACAACTGTAAATATCTCAGACTCTACCATTACCACAAGTGCCGACAACTCAGGCGGCATCCAGACTACTGGCGGCGGAACAACAAACGCAAGCAATCTCACAGTAACTACATCCGGCAACTCTTCTGCTGCCATCCGTTCTGACCGTGGTGGCGGAACAGTAACAGTCAATAAGGGTACTTACACAAGCAATGGCTATAATTCACCAGCCGTATACTCAACAGCGGATATTACTGTATCAAATGCTACACTTACAGCCAATAATTCCGAGGCACTGGTAATCGAAGGAGATAACTCTATCACTCTTACAGACTGTGATGTCACTGGCAACATGAGCGATACCAAGGGCACCAGCTCTGATGAAAACGTACACAATGTCATGATTTACCAGTCCATGTCAGGTGATGCTGAGGAGGGAACCTCATCCTTCTCAATGACAGGCGGCTCACTGGTATCTAAAAACGGAGATATGTTCTATGTGACTAACACACATTGCATACTCAGTCTCTCTGGTGTAGATTTGGTAAATGAGGACTCAGATGCCTACCTCTTGAATGTCTGTGGTAACTCTGCATCCCACGGCTGGGGCACTGCCGGCTCAAATGGTGCCCAGGTTGAATTTACCGCCGATGACCAGACCTTAGAGGGTGACATCATTGTTGACACTATTTCTACCCTTAACATGACATTATCAGGAAATAGCACATTTACAGGTACTATCAATATAGTAGATAACGCCAATGGTGGCACTGCTGTATCTGACAATGCGGTTGTAACTATCGAAAAAGGTTCAACCTGGACTCTGACAGGCGATTGTACACTTACAAGCCTCACAAATAATGGAACCATCAATTTCAACGGCTACACAATCACTCTTGCAGATGGTACTGTTTTGAAGTAATATTTTCCTATAAATATAAGGGAGAACTATTATGGAGAAAAACACACCACTTCTGGCAAAACCAGACTACTACGATAAATTTACCTGCATTGCAGACAAATGCACTATTACCTGCTGCCAGGAGTGGAAAATCTCCATAGATACTGATACAAATCTTAGCTGGAAAAAGCTATTACCACCTGATGACATGGCAAAATCCA
>CAVFAM010000301.1:1273-4127 GCA_963620375.1 Bacteroidaceae bacterium | reverse complement strand
GTACAATAGATAATGAAACTGTCTATGGCTATTTAGAAAAGTTGGAAAGGGCATATTTGCTACATCGATGTGCCAGGTATGACATTCAGGGAAAGCAGATCCTTAAAACACAAGAGAAGTTTTATCTCGCGGACACAGCATTGCGATACAGTGTTTTGGGGTATGATGCTGATAGTGTTGCATCAAGTTTGGAAAATGTGGTTTATCTGGAATTATGTAGACGAGGATACACCGTCAATATTGGTAAAACAAGTGATGGAGAAATTGATTTTATTGCAGTAAAACAAAATGAGAAAATATACATTCAGGTTACACAGCAAATCCAATCTCAAAAGACGGAAGAACGAGAATATAGACGTTTACTTGACGTAAAAGATAATTATCCCAAATATGTTCTGACGACAGATGAATTTGCAGGTGGAAACTATAAAGGTATTAAGATCATGCATATTGCTGATTTTTTGTTGAGCAAGGAATATTAAAAATATTAGATACAGCCTTCCTAGGTCAGGATGATCTAAGGAAGGCTTATTTTGTCTCAATCTTTCTTTGACATATTCGACAGAGCATATTCGCATGCCTGTATGACGAAACTGGAGAAGGACACAGACTGTCCTTCGATTTCTTTTTCTATCTGTTCAACTAACGCAAGAGGAAAACGTATTGTTTTATTCTCTGTTTCTTTTTTATCCGGTTTTAATTGAAATGCCATAGTATTACCTCCTGATAATACAAATTTTATGTGCTAATTATTACATTAAACATGCTAAAAATTACATCCCTATTGATAGATTTCAAGGATAATCTTAATATTTTACTATCATATATTTGGCGGGGAGAGACGGATGATAAACGTGGAACAGAGCACAGAAAAAGCCAAAGATAAAGATACCCTGATCCTAAAGAACATCAAAGGTGCTTGGCAAATATGATGACTTTACCGATATATAAGATTATGGTATTTTATATGCAAAGGAAGGTAATGCTATAGAGGCTATTTAGTAGGAGGCAGGACTATGTGCTATACCATTGACGAGATAAAAGTCATAGTATCTCCGATTGCAAAAAATTATGGAATACGTCGAGCAAGTTTATTTGGTTCCTATGCAAGAGGTACAGCAAACGACAATAGTGATATTGATATATGTATTGATAAGGGAAGAATGCGCAGTCTGATACAATACTTTGCATTTATTAACGATTTGGAGAAGTCCTTACAGTGTCATGTTGACGTTGTGACATCAGGAATCCAAGACGAGAATTTCCTAAATAATATTTTACGTGACGAGGTACTTTTATATGAAGAATGAAAAAGATCGGCATGTAATACAGCAGATGTTATAAATACACCCCACACAAAGTTATGTTTGCGTGGGGATTTTTGCTATTTATAATCGCGTCCTACGGTGCTGCCACCATCTACTAATACATCGACACCTGCAAGATAGCCGTTGCGCTCATCGGTAACTGAGGCGATGGCAAAGCCGAGTTCTTCCGGCGTACCCATGCGCTTTTCCGCAGCCGTTTCCAAGAGTGAGCCACCTTCTTTGGCTTCCAGATTTCCCATATCAGTAGCGATCAGTCCCGGGCTCAAAGAGCAGACACGGATGCCTTTGGAACCATAATCAAATGCACATTTTCCGGCGTACCAGATGACAAATTTCTTGGACAGACCATAAGCCAGACCGGAAGACTTGTAGTCATCTTTTAGCATCTTAGGGAGTTTCAGGCATTTCTTTAAGAAGAGGTCTTCGTCGGTATCTGCCAGAGCGAAAGTCTTTTTATTTGCCAGAAATCCAGGAATCATATAGGCGGAATTGGAGGAAATGTCGACAATTACACTGCCCGGATGCATATATTTTGAAAACTCCTGGTTGATATAGACCGTGCCGAGGGCATTGAAGCGGAGCAGTTTTTCCGGGGCAGCCATGGCAGGGGAAAGTCCGGCGGCATGGATCACATTCTTGATCTCACCCAGTTCAGCGGCATAGGATGCGAGTTCCTGTACCTGAGAGCGTACAGAGGTATCGCAGGTCTTGGCATAGGCTTCATATCCTGCCTCCTGCAATTCTGTTACGGCGCGTTCCAGTTTTGCCAGTGTTCGTCCTGTTACAAGGATGATCTTTTCTTTCGGCATATATTTTGCGGCAGCCAGTCCCATGCCGCTACCCCCACCGGTGATCACACATACTTCTTTTTTCATGATAAATTCTCCTTTTCATACGGCATGCGGTATGCCGTTTGTTATCGTTCTATGCCCTACCATAGAACTTTTATGTTTCAAAAATGTTAAACCAAAATGTAACACAAAAAATGTTGCAAAATGTATTCTGTATATTATAATAAAGAAAAGGGAGGGAAGTTATGAAATTTGAATGGGATGAGGATAAAGAGCGGAAAAACCTTGCGAAGCATGGTATTGATTTTGCGACAGCCGCACTGGTGTTTGGCGATGCCAATCGCATAGAAAAATATGATGATGTGCATAGTAATGATGAGGATCGCTACATCACAATAGGTGAAATTTCAGGAATACTGGTTATTGTCATGGTGGTATATACCGAAAGAGAAGAGGCAATCAGGATAATTTCAGCCAGAATGGCAACGAAGAAAGAAAAGGAGGCATACTACGATGGTAAAGGTGGATATTGATGTTACAAAAAAACCAACGGAAAGTCAGATAAAGATGCTTGAAGCGGCAGAGAAAAGGACCGTTACATTTGATGAGGATTGTCCGGAACTGACAGAAGAAGAGTTACAGCAATTTCGCAAGATCACCAGTCAACGGCAGGAAGAACGTAGAAAGCAGACGATCACCTTGCGTTTGTCTCCGCAAGCGATTACCAAAGCAAAA
>CAVFAM010000301.1:0-1263 GCA_963620375.1 Bacteroidaceae bacterium | reverse complement strand
TTTGAGCAGGATCTTGGAAAATGCCTTGAACGATAATGAGATCATCAAGCAAAATTTATAATATAGAAAATTTGTGATGCTCCTACGAAAAAATGCGTGGGAGCATTTTTTTGAGATTTTTTCCGCAATCTGCTGTCTAATATATGTAAGGCGAAAACGAAGGACGCTTCGCTGGTGGCTTACGCAAATGCGCGCGAAAGGATATTAGAACAATAGAAATGTCAAAGATTGATAATGGATATTTAATTGACCGGGCAAGGGGACGAGATCCGGATGCATTCACGGAATTGATGCAGTCATACATGCAGGATATGTATCGTGTCGCACTGGCGATCCTAATGAATGATGAGGATGCAGCAGATGCCATACAAGATACCATTCTTGCCTGTTGGGAAAAGATACATACTTTGCGAAAACGGGAATTTTTTAAGACATGGCTGACGCGGATTCTGATCAACAAATGCTATGACATCCGAAAGAAAAAGAGGGATTGCGTAGAACTGCAAGAATATGCAGAGCCTGTAACAGAGGACAAAAGCGATCTGGAATTTCTGGAGGCACTGGCATCGTTGGATGAAAAATACCGCATCATTATGACCCTGTTTTACAGTCAGGGCTATCATATCGATGAGATCGCGGAAATGTTGAAACTTCCCCAGAGTACCGTACAGACAAGGCTGCAAAGAGGCAGGGAACGGCTGGCGGTCTACTATCGCAAATATGGATAAGGGCAGTAGTAAAGTGGAGCAGGAAAGGAGTTTGGCATGGATCAGAAAATAGAAGAAATTTTTTCGGCAGAGTTAGAAGTACCCGAAGTAGTGCAAAAAAAAGCCGAAGCAGCCTTTTGCCGGATCAAAGCAGAAGGAGAAGCGGATATGCAGAAAAATAAAAAAGTGACAAGTATCAGAAAAAGGAGAAAATTGCAGGGAAAGGCGGCAGCGGTTGCATGTATTTGCATTCTTGCCATAGGTGGTACGACTGCAGCAGCGGCAGCACATCATTATTGGAGCCGTGGTATGGAAGGTCTTTTGCAGGCTACGGATGAGCAACAGGCAAAATTGACAGACCAGGGATTGGCGACCAGTGTGGAAGAAGAACCGGATCTAAAGGCTATGGCAGTGACACAAAATGGCGTGACGGTCACACCGACCCAGTTGATCGTGGATAAGTATATCGCTTATCTGACCTTTTCGGTGACGGGCTATGATCTGGAAGACGGCAAAGAGCCGGGCTTTGGTGACGTACTCATAGACAATCCGGAAT
>CAVFAM010000300.1:0-5871 GCA_963620375.1 Bacteroidaceae bacterium | reverse complement strand
GCAATTACATGGTCCTGCTCAAACAGGTACACCTCAAAGCCTGCTGCCGCCAGAATCATGGAATCCTCTCCCATCCCTGCTGTGGCGTCAATGAGCACAGGATGCTCTACGCCCTTTATCCGGGATGCCTTTACCAGAAACTCTCTCTGTAGATTTGATGTCCTAAGTCTTGGCATAAGACTTGTGAAATCACCCTTTAGCTGTAATCTGCCGTCCGTAAGCACAATACAGTCATCCTCCTGTATCAGGAAAAGCTGCTCCCCCGGCTGCTCAATTATTTTTGCTTCATCTATATTCATGAACTACCTCTGTTGTCATAAAATTATAATTCAAACTGCTCTATTCCCTCAAAATCGACCTCGTCTATAAGCCTTCCCAGCATCTGCACCGCCTGTGCCTCTGCATCGGAAAGCTCCATGTCCCTGATTGATTTCAGGATTTTTTCTGCGGTTGGAATATCATACTCCGCAGCGGCAGACTTTATCTTTTCCACATATTGTGCGAGACTCATATCCGGCTGGGCGGCTCCTGCTTCATCCCCCTGCTTTTTATCAGCAATAGCTTTTTCTATATTATCAAGCAGGTCTGTAAAATCAGCCTCAAATCCGCTCTGATTTGCCATGATATAGGCTGTATCTTCCTTTCTGCCAGCCATCTCAAGCTCTTTTGCAGCATCACCGCAGGCATCTGCCCCGATATTATAGCACATTCCCTTTACTGCATGGATTTCTATTACATACTCCTTTATGTCAGTGCTGATTTTTTCCCGCATGGTCTGTAAATACTCTCTGCCAGTCTCCACAGTCAGAGCCAGTATGTCTATATAGTCAGACAGCTGTCCGCCACAATGTACAAGCCCAGCTCTCATATCAAGCCCGGCTATGCTGTTTATTCCATTAAGCTTATCTGCATATATGCGGTTTTGCTCCTGATTTGATGACTCGTTGCCTATATCCGGGTGTCCTGCACTATCCACTCTTGAAATTCTCTCCTGTGGGATAAATCTGCACAGTACATTTTCCAGATGCTCAAACTCTATAGGCTTCTTGATATACTCATCAAAGCCCTCAGCCATAAGCTCTTCCCTTGCACCCTTTACAGCGTTTGCAGTAAGGGCAATAATCCTGCCCTCACCTCCATGAGCATAGTAAGCCGATAGCTTTCTAATCTCCTTCATTGCCTGTATTCCGTCCATTCCAGGCATCATCTGATCCATGATTACAAGGTCGAATTTCTGCTCCATGCACAGCTCAATTGCCTTTGCCCCGCTGTCAACTGTAGTGACATCCAGACCATAGCACTCCAGGCTTTTTCTTATAACCTTGAGATTGACATAGTTATCATCCACAACCAGAACATTGGTATCTGATATATACAAGTCTCCAATATTTGATTTCTGGTAGGAATGAGTCTTAAAATCAAACTCTCCTATAGGCTCAAAATCAACTACCTTCTGAGGAATCTTTATTGTGAAAACAGAGCCTTCGCCAAACCTGCTGTCTACGTCTATGCTGCCCTGCATGAGGTTCACATAGCCCTTTACTATGGAAAGTCCAAGACCTGTACCCTCTATACCCTCGTGCAGCTTCTTATTTACCTGCTCAAAGGCATCAAAAATGAGAGACTTATCCTCCTCCTTTATGCCTCTGCCAGAATCTGCCACCTTAAATACTATGTTTATCTCTGATTCGTCGTCAGATATATCTTTTCCAACAATCAGCTTAATATATCCTATATCTGTATATTTTACTGCATTATTGAGAACGTTTATGAGGATCTCCTGAACCCTTGTCTCGTCTCCATATACCTTGGATGGCATCTGTGGGTCGCACTCAATGTCAAATCTCAGGCTCTTGTTGTCTGCAAGGGGTAAAATCTGGACTACTACATTTTGCAGCATTTCCCTGAAATTATAGCTGCCCAGCACAAGCTCCATCTTGCCCGACTCAATCTTTGATATGTCAAGGATGTCATTAATGATGGCTAAAAGCCCATATGAGGAATCCCTGATGTCTGTCACATAGTCGAGAAGCTCCTGTCTGTCCATATCCTGCTTTAGAATAATCTCAGAAAAGCCTACGATTGCATTCATAGGTGTTCTGATTTCATGGGACATATTGGCAAGGAAGGTACTCTTTGCCTGATTTGATATATCAGCTGTCTCTCTGGCTTCCTTTAGCTCATTTATGTATTTTACACGCTCCGACATATCCTTAATCATGGCGATATAACCTATCACATCACCATATCGGTCATTTATGGCACTTACAGACAGGTTGCATGGCGCATTATCAGCTTTCTTGGTACACTCGATGCTTATGGAATTGGTACCGTCAATAACTCCATTGTCAAAGTCTGCATTAAAGAAATCCGTCACCTTCTGACTGGTATACTCATTTGGGTCTGTGTTTATCCCCAGGTATTCATTTGCCGCCTCATTGGATATATGCAGTCTGTGCTCCTTGTCAAAGACTACAACCGGCACAGCAAGTGAACGGTATATGTACTCCGACATATTTGAGACATTGAGCTCGTTTCTCTTTATCCTAATCATTGCATAATACAGTATGATGATTCCCCAAAACTGGGTCACGTTGCTGCCCGGCAGTGCAGGCAGTCCAAGGGCAGGAAATATCATGTCAAGAACTGTACCAAGCAAAATCAGGGATGTAATAATAAGGAAATATCTGCCAAAAATACGCACTCGCCTGAGCTTTGAAAAACAAATCATATGTATTATTACAGCCACTATGTTTGCTGACACCAGCAGGAAGTAGCCTGTATACAGATTGTTGACTATTCCAGGTGCAAACTTGTATGTCATTCCAAACTCGGACATAAAGTAGTCTGTGTGGTCTGGGTCTATGGAAAGTGCATAAATCGGCCAGCCGCAGTTTGATATTATATTTAGAAAAATTCTGATGGGTTTTCTAATCTCAGATATTCTGCAAATAATTCCCTGTACAGAAACCATATATAGAAATGTACCAAACACCGCAAAGCTGCGCCAGAAATGGGCAGGCTCCGTCTCTGTCTGGATGAAAAACATACCAAAACCAAAGCTCCATATCACACTGGCGATTGATACTATGCCAAATAGATAATCCTCTGCCTGTCTTCTGTCTTTTCTTGACATGCCGGACACGAGTATTACCATGGTACATATGCTGTTGAATATGAGTAAAATTGAAAATAGGTATTTCATGTTGTTTTCCTTATCCTGCGCTAGCGCATCGCACTCATGCTTATCTTTTCTGGCACTTCTCATTGCCTACGCTCATTATAACACCTCACAGGTATTTATATAAAGAAAAAAAGCCCAATTGCTTGGACTTTTTAGGAGAAGGTATTTTTACTATGGGGATAGTAAAATTTATATAATGTATTGGGGGGTTTTTACAGTCATTATAATAGCATGGTTCCCTCCATAAGTGTGTACAAACTTTACAATTTTAGCAATTTGTTTTTATGCACTTTTCACAATATATTTTCTTATTTTACAAAAGTTCGGCAAATAAACGCATTAGAAGCTGACCAAATCTGAGAGTTGCCCCTCTTCCGTCCTTGTATTTCTGGGTCACTTCCCTGCACTCTGTAAATGTTTTTTCAAAATCTGCCTTTACCTCCGCCACTGTATCACATTCTGCGAAAAAGCATCCGTTTTCAAAATGATGGTAGAGGCTCCTGTAGTCCAGATTGATGGTTCCACAGGTTGCCATGCAGTCGTCGGCTATGCTTACCTTGGCATGGCAGAAGCCCGGCGTCCACTCGTAAATTCTCACTCCATCCTTTACCAGACCATGATAGAAGGACCGGGTCACACTGTATACAAGCCTCTTGTCCGGTATGCCAGGTGTTATGATTCTCACGTCCACACCTCTTTTGGCTGCCAGTGACATGGCATGTGCCATCTCGTCTGTGATAATCAGGTAGGGTGTCATAAACCAGCAGTATTTCTCAGCCTTATTTATTATGCTGATGTATACAGACTCTCCCACCTGCTCTCCGTCCAGAGGGCTGTCTGCATAAGGCTGTACATAGCCATCCTGTTTTGCTGTGTAATCTGTGTCTATCAGATATTTGTCAAAAGTATTATCATCTATATCCTTGCTCTTTATAGCATTCCACATCTCAAGGAAGGTCACAGTCAGTGATTTAACAGCATCACCCTCTATCCTTATTCCTGCATCCTTCCACTGCCCATATGGATTTGTCACGTTAAAATACTCGTTTGCCAGATTATACCCGCCTGTATATCCAACCTTTCCATCGATAACAGTTATTTTCCTGTGGTCTCTGTTATTTAAGAAGAAATTAAGCACCGGAATGACCGGGTTAAATACACGGCAGTTTATACCGACCTTCTTGAGCTTTTTCACAAAATCCATATTTACAAAGCCGATTGAGCCCATATCGTCATAAAATACTCTGACCTCCACACCAGCACGCACTCTCTCCTCAAGCACCTGCTGGATGCGTCCCCAGCTCTCCTTGTCCTCGATGGCATGGTACTCCATAAATACAAATTTCTGTGCCTTGGAAATGTCCTCAAGCTGGGCGTCAAGCGCTCTGGCTGCATCATCATAGTATCTGATGTCTGTATTCTTATACAGTGGGTAAAAAGAGTATTCCTTGATATAATGGGCTATATTTGCGGCTCTTGAGTTCGTCTCCTTAAGCTCATCCAGCTTATCCTCATTGGCTGGCAGCATAGGGAGCAGCTTCCTGTCTATATCATCATAACGCTCACGCATTTTTCTGGTTACACCATTCATACCTACGAGAAGATACAGGGTAACACCAACAACCGGTGCCGTCAAAATCAGTATAATCCAGGGCATCTTCATGGCAGAGGTCTTGTATTGGCTGTATATTCCCAAAACGAGTATGACCGCCAGAAAATGCACTATCCAGGTTACTACCTCTCCATAGCCATACAGCTTGTTCATCACGATAAAAATAAAGATAAGTTCAAGCAAAATCGAGATGCCGCAGGACACCATTCTCTTGACGCTGTTTTTAGTTTTTGCCTTTCCTTCGTATGTCTTTATTCTCAATATTCTCTCCTTCTATGCACCATGCTATTCTATCCGGCGACAAATCCATCTATAATCTTCGCTGGATACATCGCAATCAACAAAACTCCGAATTGCTTCGGAGTTTTGAATGTCTTTTGTTGCTTTATTTTACTTTGCAGCGGTTTTTGTGGTTTTCTTAGCTGCTGTGCTCTTTGTTGTTGCTTTCTTTGTGGCTGTTGCCTTACTGCCTGTAGCAGCCTTAGCTTCTGTAGTCTTGCTTGAAGCTTTTTTAGTCGTTGTCTTCCTGGCAGTAGTCTTTTTCGCTGTCGTCTTTTTAGCTGGTGCCTTGACAGTTTCCTTTGCCTCTACCGCTTTCTCAGGTGCTTTCTTTACAGCAATCTTTTTCAATAA
Source organism: Bacteroidaceae bacterium (assembly GCA_963620375.1). GTDB lineage: Bacteria > Bacillota > Clostridia > Lachnospirales > Lachnospiraceae > Roseburia. Next base: position 442 of record CAVFAM010000300.1, on the reverse strand, counting down.
CAATGCTGCTCCAAGGTCTCCCTCTATCTGCACCTTGTTCTCATTGTAAGCCTCGTCAATTCCAAGCTTGCCATCCAGCATCTCGATTAAGACGTCCGAATTAACTGTGACAATAGCATTTCTGTCATAGTATTCATATGGCTGAATATCCACCTTGCCATCAGAAACCTCAATATAAAATGCTCCTTCACCTTCGCCTCTGACATTAAACTGGACTGCAAGATGACCTGTAACCTCTGTTGCGTCTGCCTTTGCATACACAATCAATGCTTTTCCAACTATCTCTTCGTAAGTCATTTTATTATCCTGTCCTTTCATGACTGGTTCATATGTTACTATAATAATAGCCTTTTCATGGGGTTAATGCAAATACTTTTTTAAGCATTAAAGCAGGTCTCACCGATATGCTTTATGATATTCTCCACTTCTTTCTCTGTAAGTT
>CAVFAM010000299.1:0-5762 GCA_963620375.1 Bacteroidaceae bacterium | reverse complement strand
GAGGTCTCCCCATACAGTTCCCTGTCCTACTGAAAGAAGAACATTGCTGCATGGAATTGTCATTGTATCATTTTCATCATACTGTGGAGCAAAACGTCCCTCAGCATTCTTAACCTGAGTACATCTCTTAAATACGATACCTGTAACTTTTCCATTCTCTGTGAGGATTTCCTTTGGTCCCCATCCGCCATGGAACTCTATTCCTTCTGACTCAGCTAACTCGATTTCTTCTGGGAGAGCTGGCATGATGTCACGGGTCTCAAGTGATACCTGGTATACCTTTGGTGAATCACAGCGTACTGCTGAACGTGATACGTCGATAGCAACGTTTCCACCACCGATTACGACTGTATCGCCTGTTAATTTGTAGTTTTCATTATCAGTTGTCACATGAAGGAAATCAACACCTGTCATAACGCCCTCTGCGTCCTCTCCAGGTACATTTACCTTACGTCCACCCTGACATCCGATTGCAATGTAGAATGCCTGGTATCCATCTTCTCTTAACTGCTTAAGTGTAATGTCTTTTCCGACCTCTACACCAGTCTTGAACTCAACACCCATCTCACGGAGAATGTCGATTTCTGCTGCAACGATATCCTTTTCAAGTACGAATGAAGGAATACCATATACAACCATTCCACCGAGCTTCTCGTTCTTCTCGAAGATAGTAGGCTTGTAGCCTTTCTCTGCAAGATAGAAAGCGCATGAAATACCAGCAGGACCACCACCAACGATAGCGATTTTCTGGTCAAACTTGCCATCAAGTGAAGGTACTACCTTCTTTGGAATAAATCTTGTCTCAGACTTAAGATCCTGCATAGCGATGAACTTCTTTACCTCATCAATAGCGATAGCCTCATCGATTGTTCCACGAGTGCAGGCATCCTCACAGCGGCGGTTACATACATGTCCGCAGATTGCTGGAAGTGGGTTATTTTTCTTGATTAACTCAAGAGCGTCTGTGTATCTGCCCTGAGCTGCGAGCTTTAAGTAACCCTGTACAGCGATATGTGCAGGACAAGCTGTCTTACATGGAGCTGTACCTGTCTCGTGAGTCTCAATACGGTTCTTGTCTCTGTAGTTCTCTGACCACATCTCTGGTCCCCACTTCTTCTCTGATGGAAGTGGCATCTTAGGATACTGAACCTCAGAACCATCCTTCTTACAAAGCTTCTGTCCAAGTGTAGCTGCACCAGCTGGACAAACCTCTACGCAGCGTCCACAGGCAACACATTTCTCTTTCTCAACATGAGCAACGTATGCTGAACGTGACATATTTGGTGTATTGAATAACTGTGATGTACGAAGCGCATAGCACACATTTACATTACAGTTACAGATAGCAAAGATTTTGTCCTCACCATCGATATTTGTAATCTGGTGTACAAAACCATTGTCCTCAGCCTTTTTGAAAATCTCCAGAGCTTCCTCTTTTGTGATGTAGTGACCACCCTTGTTTGTCTCAACAACATAGTCAGCCATATCACCAACTGCGATACACCATCCTTCTGGATCATCAGCACAGCCCTCTCCGTATGTAGTACGGGAACGACGGCATGAGCATGGGCTCTTTGCGTATTTTCCTTCGTATTTGTCAAGCCAGTGAGAAATATGTTCTACAGAAACAGACTTGTTCTCCATTCCGATAGCCTTCTCAACCGGGATAACGTGCATACCGATTCCTGCTCCACCGAGTGGAACCATTGGTGTGACCTTTTCAAGAGGAATACGGCTCATTCTCTCGAAAAAACGTCCCATCTCTGGGTGCTCGTCAAGCACGTCCTTGTTCATATTAGCAAACTCTGCTGCTCCAGGAACATACATAGGAAGTACCCACTGCTTCTCATGCTGTGGATTCTCATAGTTCCACTCGATGACACCCTTCTCAGACATCTCAGCAAGCTGCTTTAAGAGCTCCTCCTCGCTGTACTCTGGGCATAATTTCTTCATATCTGCAAGTGTACGAGGCTTTCTCTTTTTCATCTTGATGGCAATCTCGCACTGCTCATCTGTAACAAGTGGAGCGATACCCCAGTACTCTGGTGACTCTTTTGTGAGCTTCTCTTTCCCAAGAAGAATCTCAGCACGGTCTGTAACGACTTTTCCAAGTCTTAAAACCGCCTCACGGGCTGGTTCATCATTTTTTACTGTTTCTGGTACGAATCCGCCTAATGGATCTGACATATCTAATGCTCTCCTTTTCTTATACCTTTATCTCTTATTATGTAATTTATTTGTAAACTAACGTTATACCTTATTTATCTCTTGTTATATCTCTTAATTTATACCTTTAATTATTTATATGTCCGTTCAAACCCTATGCTGGTTTAAGCTTCTTTGTAAGCTTTGACTTCTTCACGAATCCAGTCTGCCCACTCATCAAAGCCCTCTCCTGTCTTTGCAGACACAAAGATAACCCTTGCATTTGGATTTAATTTCTTTATTCTCTCCTCAACGGCATCCTTTGAAAAATCATCAAAAACACACAATGTGTCACACTTATTGATAAGAACCACATCACAAATAGAAAACATAAGTGGGTATTTAAGTGGCTTATCGTCTCCCTCTGGTACAGAAAGAATCATTGCATTCTTTGTGCTTCCAGTGTCAAACTCTGCCGGACACACAAGATTACCTACATTTTCCAATACTACAAAATCCAAATCACTTGTGCCGAACTCCCTGATTCCCTGTCTGGTCATATCTGCATCGAGATGGCACATACCGCCGGTGTGAATCTGGATTGCACGAGCACCTGTCTCAATAATAGCCTGAGCGTCTACATCTGAATCAATATCTGCTTCCATGATTCCGATTGACATCTCATCCTTTAACATTGAAATTGTACGCTTCAAAGTAGTAGTCTTTCCAGCTCCTGGTGAAGACATAAGATTGAGGAGGAATGTTCCCTCTTCCTTAAGCTCTGCACGAAGCTTTGCTGCGTCTGCATCATTATCTTCAAAGACACTACGTTTAACTTCAATTACCTTAAAGTCTTTCATTATTACACCGCCTTATAAATACTGGTTGGTTGTTACAAAACATTGTGTCAAATCACCCGAAAGCCTTTGTCTGCAAGCCTTTTATCTTCTGTGGTCAGACCAACGTTAATTTTTTAACACAATCTATAACGAGATATTATCATAGTTTTTGCTAAATGTCAAGAAAATCAAGGCATGTACGCTTTTTTGTATTTAAGTTTCCTGTTCTGCCCTTCTGGTATATCCAGAGATACCAGAAGGCAACAAAAAAAACCAGCCACGTCTCCGCAGCTGGGGTCTCACATATATATTAGTCTCTATGCATACTAAATGTTTCCATATGGTAATTCTTAAGGTTTGCTCTAATCTCACGGTCATCTGCCTTGTTTAAGAGGTCATCCCTGAATTTCTTTGTAGAAATCATGTCGTTGAATGAGCTTGGTCCGCCTACGCAGCCACCTTCACAAGCCATTCCCTCGATGAAGTCCTCTGGAAGCTTGCCAGCCTTCATAAGAAGAAGTGCCTTCTTACACTCTGCTGCTCCGTTTGCCTTGCATACCTTGCACTCTGCATCGATGCCTTTTTCCTTTAAGCTCTCAAGTACAGCTGCTGTAACTCCACCTGAGTTTGCAAAACGCTTACCATATACAGAGCCTTCCTGGTATGACATATCGTCTGGCTCAAGCTCTACATCCTTTGCTCTCATGATTGCACGAATCTCGCTGTATGTGAGAACATAGTCTGCATTGCCCTCTATCTTCTGATCCTCAACCTCTGACTTCTTTGCGATACATGGTCCAATGAATACTGTTACAGCATCAGGGTCCTTTGCCTTTATCATTCTTGATACAGCAGCCATAGGTGAGATTGTTGTAGAAATCTTGTCTGCAAGGTCTGGATAGTGTCTTTTTACCATGTTTACAAAACCAGGACAGCAAGATGTCACTTTCTTCTCCCCTGCCTGATATGCCTCGTACCACTCATCAGCCTCAGATGCAGCTGTCATGTCTCCACCGAGGGCAACCTCAACAAATCCGTTAAAACCAAGTGCGCTCATAGCCTTCTTCCAGCTGTTCATAGTGATGTTTGGTCCAAACTGTCCCTCTGTAGCTGGTGCAGCCATTGCGTATACCTTCCTGCCCTCATCCTTAAGAGCTTCGATTACATTTACGATGTAGGTCTTTGAACCGATTGCTCCGAATGGACAGCTATGGATACATTTTCCACAACGGATACACTTAGCTTCATCGATTACAGAAATTCCGTACTCATTGTATGTAATCGCATTTACAGGACATGCAAACTTACATGGTCTCTTAAGGTGTGCGATTGCGTTGTATGGACATGCCTGCGCACACTTTCCGCACTCCTTACATTTTGCCGGATCAATATGTGAACGGTGACGTCCTGCTTCAATTGCTCCAAATTTACAAGCATTGATACATGCCTTTCCTAAACAGTTCTGGCAGTTTTCTGTAACTGTGTAACTTGATATTGGACAATCCTCACAGGCAGAACTGATAACCTGAATTATATTTCCATCGTCAACTGTTCCAGGTGCTTTTCCCTCAGCAAGTCTGACACGTTGGCGGATGATTTCACGTTCCTTGTAAATACAGCATCTGAACTGTGGTGTTGGTCCCGGGATGATGTTGAATGGGATATTATCTCTTATCTCATCTAAATTTCCATCAAATGCGGCTTTTGCAACCTCATAAAGAACCTCGTGTTTAATTTTGATTACGTTCTCGTCAGCGTACATATTCTCTCCTTATATAAAAAACTCTCCTAGTGTAAATAGTTTCCGAAGCTTATCTGTCTTTTCTCTATAAAGTAAATGTTCCCAGCTTCGTCACAAACTAGGAACATTCTACTAAAGTTTCTATAGTTTTTCTACCCTTGTACCTACCAAAAAACAATTTTTTGATAAATTTTTCACAATTTCAGCATATTGCACTAAATTACTCGTGTCTAAGAGCATCTATTGGGTTTAGATTTGCCGCCTTATATGAAGGAAGCAGTCCAAAGATTATACCTATCGCCATTGAGAAAAGCACTGCAAGCACCGCTGCTCCAGGGCTTATTGCCGTAGGCGAACCATTCAGCGATGATATAACCTTTGACAAAATCACACCCACTATAACTCCGATAAGACCTCCAAGGCTGGTAAGCACAACTGCCTCTGTGAGAAACTGGCCAAGTATTGCTCCCTTTCCAGCTCCGATTGCCTTTTTAAGACCTATCTCTGAGGTACGCTCTGTGACAGATACAAGCATGATATTCATCACACCGATTCCACCTACCAGAAGCGATATTCCTGCAATCCATATGAGCATCATGTTGGTTGATGCAGACAGCTGCTGCAATTCCTTTGCCTGCTCTAACAAATCCTGGGCTGCATATTTTATAGTATCATCACTGGATGATATGTAGCCATTTAGTATGTCCGCAGCTCCCTTTCCAACTGCTGTCATTGTATTGGTGTCTGATGCTCTGACAATCAGGTTTTCAGGCTCATCAAACTGATATATAACAGGCCATGTCGAATCAGGCACATATACATTTCCACTTGAATCACTGCCTGCATATGTGTAATAGTCGTCTATTGAATTTATGACTAAATCATATTTTTCCTTCTCACCGACTATTCCTACTATCACATAAGGCTCCTGCTGTATCTCTATTGTTTTGCCAAGGCAGTCATCCCCCTGAAACAGAGTCTTTGCCGCCTTTTCATCTACAAGTGCAACCTTTCTCCTTGAAGACATGTCAATATCA
>CAVFAM010000298.1:2829-11806 GCA_963620375.1 Bacteroidaceae bacterium | reverse complement strand
GTGGGATGATGAGATAGACACTATCAGGAGCTTTGACACAGAGAGCCAGAAGTCCATTGAGAATCTGGATGAACTGGTCATATATCCTGCCTGTGAGCTGGTGCTGACAGAGGAGGAAAAGGCAGCGGGCATTAAGAAAATCACAGACGAAGCCCAAAAGCTGTCAGATAAGCTCAGAAAAGAGATGAAGACTGAGGAAGCCTACAGGATTAAGTCCACAGCAGACGAGCTTGCTGAGGAATGGGGCGTGCTTCAGATTACGGCAGGCATGGATGCATTCCTGTCTTATTTTTGTGAGGAAAAGGTCGGACTCCTGGATTATTTTTCATCGGACAATACTTATGTATTTTTTGATGAGATTAGCAGGTGTGCAGAGAGAGGAAAGCAGACAGAGACTGAGTTTTCCGAGTCCATGAAGCAAAGGCTTGCCATGGGCTATATCCTGCCGGGACAGATGGGGGAGCTTTTTCTGGAAAAGGAAGTGATGGGAAAGCTTGCCAGGTATTCCTGCGTCAGCCTGTCTGCTCTTGATACCAAGTCAGCAGGACTTCACCAGACAGGACAGTATGGCATCCATGTCCAGAGTGTCAGCTCATACAACAATAGTTTTGAGCTCCTAATCAAGGACTTAAAGAAATATAAGAAAAACGGCTACAAGGTAATCCTTATGTCAGGCTCCAAGACCAGAGCCAAGCGTCTGGCAGAGGACTTGATGGATGAGGGCTTTGCAAGCTTTTATACAGAGGATTATGACCATGAGCTTGTGGCTGGTCAGATAATGGTCTGTCACGGTCAGATTAAGAGGGGCTTTGAGTACCCGATTCTAAGATTTGCGGTTATCACAGAGTCGGATATATTTGGAGCTGAGAAAAAGAAGAAAAAGCGCCACAGAACCTACGAGGGAGAGCAGATTCAGAGCTTTACAGACCTGTCAGTGGGTGATTATGTGGTGCATGAAAATCACGGACTGGGCATCTACAGGGGAATCGAAAAGATTGAGGTAGATAAAAAGGTCAAGGACTATATCAAGATTGAGTATCAGGGGGGCTCAAACCTCTACATCCTTGCGACCCAGCTTGAGCTTATCCAGAAGTATGCGGGCAAGGAGTCCAGAAAGCCTAAGCTTAACAAGCTGGGTGGTCAGGAGTGGTCAAAGACTAAGACCAGGGTAAGGGGTGCTGTGCAGCAGGTGGCGCAGGACTTAGTAAAACTTTATGCCGCACGAGAAGAGGAAAACGGCTTTGTATACGGACCTGACACAGTATGGCAGAAGGAATTTGAGGAGCTGTTTCCATTTGAGGAGACGGAAGACCAGGAGCTTGCCATAGAGGCGACCAAGAAGGACATGGAGAGCCATAAGATTATGGACAGACTAATCTGTGGTGACGTGGGCTATGGCAAGACTGAGATTGCAATCAGGGCAGCCTTTAAAGCTGTACAGGAAAATAAACAGGTGGCTTATCTTGTTCCTACAACAATTTTAGCGCAGCAGATATACAATACTTTTTCACAGCGAATGAAGGATTTTCCTGTGAAGGTTGATTTATTATGCCGTTTCAGAAGCAATGCTGAGCAGAAAAAGACTGTTGAGAACCTGAAAAAGGGACAGGTGGACATTATAGTCGGTACCCACAGAGTCCTGTCCAAGGATGTGCAGTTCAAGGATTTAGGACTGCTTATCATAGACGAGGAACAGAGATTTGGTGTAGCCCACAAGGAAAAGATAAAGCAGCTTAAGACAAATGTGGATGTGCTGACCTTAACCGCCACACCTATTCCTAGAACCCTCCACATGAGCCTTATCGGAATCAGGGACATGAGCGTGCTGGAAGAGCCTCCTATGGACAGGGTGCCAATCCAGACCTATGTCATGGAGTACAATGACGAGCTTGTGAGAGAAGCCATAAACAGGGAGCTTGCAAGAGGCGGTCAGGTCTATTATGTATACAATAAGGTAAGGGATATAGATGAGGTGACAGGCAGAATACAGCAGCTTGTGCCTGACGCCAACGTGGCATTTGCCCATGGCCAGATGAGGGAGACCGAGCTTGAGCGAATCATGTACGACTTCATAAATGGGGATATAGATGTTCTGGTATCAACAACTATTATAGAGACCGGGCTTGATATATCAAATGTCAACACCATGATTATCCAGGATGCTGATAATATGGGCTTGTCCCAGCTCTACCAGCTGAGGGGAAGAGTTGGGCGTTCAAACAGGACAGCCTATGCCTTTCTGATGTACAGAAGAAATAAGATGCTTAAGGAGATTGCAGAGAAGAGACTTGCTGCAATCAAGGAATATTCTGAGCTTGGAAGCGGTTTTAAAATCGCCATGAGAGACCTGGAAATCAGAGGTGCAGGAAATCTCTTAGGTGCAGAGCAGAGTGGACATATGGCAGCAGTGGGCTATGACTTGTACTGCAAGATGCTCCACGAGGCGGTAAAGGATGTGAAGGGTGAGACCAAATCCCTTGAGAGATTTGACACCTCAATTGACATAGGCATAGATGCCTTTATACCGCCGTCATATATAGCAAATGAGTTCCAGAAGCTTGACATATACAAACGAATCGCAGGCATTGACAATCCGGATGAAGCGGACGAGATGCTTGAGGAACTTATAGACCGTTTTGGAGACCCGCCAAAATCAGTGCAGAATCTGCTGCTTATAGCAAGGCTTAAGTGCAGAGCCCATGGGCTTTTTATAAAGGAAATCACCCAAAAGGGTGCTGAGTTAAAGCTTGTAATGTATGAGAAGGCGGAGATTGACCCGCTTGCCATACCAAGGCTTGTGGACAGCTTTGCGCCATTTATGCAGTTTACCATGGACGCAGAAAATCCATATTTTGTATATAAGCTGGGTGGTAATTCAAGGGAAAAGAACAGGGATATTCTCGAGGTACTGGGAGACCTGCTCACGGCAATGGAAACATTGTTGGCTCAGGGAGTAGAAAAAACTTGATACTTGCGGTAAAAAGTAATATAATTTATCGAGCGGTGTTTTGCGCAAGGAGGAAATATGAAGTTCAAAAGATTGACAGCTATTTTACTGGCTGGAGTTATGACAGCATCTGTTTTGACAGGATGCGGAATAAATAAAAATGCAACTGTAGCAACACTTGGGGAGCAGGATATTTCCCTTGGAGTTGTTAATTTCATCTGCCGTTATCAGCAGGCAGTTACAGATGATTTATATACCACATATTTTGGTGAGGATGTATGGAACCAGGACTTATACAGCAGCGGTTCAACCATGCAGGAGTCTGTTAAGAGTCAGGTAGTAGAGGGTGTGCATGAGATGTACACACTAAAGGCTCATATGTCAGACTACAATGTAGAGCTTACAGACGAGGATAAGTCAGCCATTGAGGAGGCTGCAAAGAGCTTTATGGAGGACAATTCCAGTGATGCCCTTGATGAGATGGGGGCTACCCAGGATATTGTTGAGGAAGTGCTCACTCTCTATACTATCAGGGAGAAGATGACAGAGGCTATCAAGGCTGATGCGGATACAGAGGTGTCTGATGAAGAGGCTAATATGAGAGCCTACACTATGCTGGATATTAAGACAGACAGCTACACAGATTCAGAGACAAATTCGACTGTTGAGTATACAGATGAAGAGAAAGAGCAGCTTAAGGATGTGGCAGATGCCGTAGCAGAGGCTGTTGATAATGGTGATGAGCTTGAAGCTGTATGTCAGGCATATGGACTTTCAGACAATATCACAACGGGTACATACGCAGCAGACAATGATACATTGGACTCTACAGTTAAGGATACACTTGATTCCTTAAAGGAGGGCGAGACATCTGCCCTTATTGAGACAGACACAGACTTATACATCGTAAGAATCGATAAGGACACAGACGAGGATGCAACAGCATCAAATCGTGAGTCCATTATCAAGCAGCGTCAGGATGACTTATATGATTCTGTTCTTGAGGGATGGCAGGAGTCAGACGGCTGGACAGTAGACGAGAAGAAGCTTACAAAGATTAGCTTTAAGAACCGTTTCACACAGACAACCGAGTCAGATACAGAGTCAACAGAAGCTGTAGAAAGCACAGAAGCCAACTAATTATGAAGAATAATATTGTTTTGATTGGAATGCCGGGAGTAGGCAAAAGTACTGTCGGCGTAATACTTGCAAAGGTACTGGGATATCAGTTTGTGGATGCCGACCTTCTTATTCAGAAGTCAGAGGGGAAGCTTCTAAAAGATATCATTGCAGAAAAGGGTACCGATGGATTTATAGAGGTTGAAAATCGTGTCAATGCTTCTATTGAGGCAGAGAACACAATAATCGCTACCGGTGGCAGCGTGATATATGGACAAGAGGCAATGGCGCATTTAAAGGAAATAGGCACAGTGGTATATCTACATGTGCCGTTTATGACTTTAGAGAAACGACTTGCAGACATCAAGGGTAGAGGTGTAGTATTAAAGGAAGGTCAGACCCTTTATGACCTTTATTTAGAGAGGACACCACTCTATGAGAAATACGCAGACCTGGAAATTTCGGAAGAGGGTCTGAATGTTGAGGAAACAGTAGATAAACTTATAGAAAATTTGCAATTTCTGAATAACAAATAATAGATTTGCGAATAGTATATGTTAGAGGTGAAGAAGAGATATGGAACAGTACGTAATCAAAGGTGGAAATCCTTTATACGGAGAAGTCGAAATTGGTGGGGCCAAAAATGCAGCGCTTGCTATTCTTGCTGCGGCAATAATGACTGACGAAACTGTTACGATAGATAATCTGCCAAATGTAAGGGATATTAATGTCTTATTACAGGCAATTCAGGAGATAGGAGCAAAGGTTGAGCGTGTCAATGCACACAAGGTTAAGATTAACGGCTCCTTCATCCGTGAGGTAAGTGTAGATAATGAATTCATAAGAAAAATCCGTGCTTCTTATTATCTTATAGGAGCACTTCTCGGTAAATATAAGCATGCAGAGGTGGCACTTCCAGGTGGATGTGACATCGGAAGCAGACCTATTGATTTGCATATCAAGGGATTCAGATCCATGGGGGCTACTGTGGATATTGAGCATGGTCTTGTGGTTGCAAAGGCTGATAAACTGAGTGGTACACATATTTATCTTGATAAGGTATCAGTAGGAGCTACAATCAATATCATGATGGCTGCTGCAATGGCAGATGGAAAGACTGTTATTGAGAATGCAGCAAAGGAACCACATGTAGTTGACGTGGCAAACTTCTTAAACAGTATGGGAGCCAATATCAGAGGAGCAGGAACCGATGTTATCAGAATTGTGGGAGTTGAGAAGCTTCACAAGACTGAGTATTCAGTTATCCCTGATCAGATAGAGGCTGGTACATTTATGTTTGCAGTGGCAGCAGCAGGAGGAAATGTGCTTGTAAAGGATGTTATTCCAAAGCACTTGGAGGCTACAACTGCAAAGCTATTAGAGGTAGGCTGTAAGGTAGAAGAGTTTGATGATGCTGTGAGAGTTATCTCTGACGGCAGATTAAATCATACTCAGGTTACTACTTTGCCATACCCAGGTTTCCCAACTGATATGCAGCCTCAGATGGCAGTACTTCTTGGAATTGCAGAGGGAACCAGTACAGTTACAGAGAGCATTTTTGAGAACAGATTCAAATATGTGGATGAGCTCACCAGAATGGGAGCAACCATCAAGGTTGAGAGCAATATCGCAATCATAACAGGTGTGAGCAAGTACTCAGGAGCAAGGGTTAACGCTCCAGACTTAAGAGCAGGAGCCGCACTTGTAATTGCAGGACTTGTTGCAGATGGCATCACTGTGGTTGATGACATATACTATATCGAGAGAGGCTATGAGGAATTTGAAAAGAAGCTTTCTGGTATAGGAGCCAAGATTGAGAAGGTTGCAGACGAGAAAGAGCTTCAGAAGTTTATCCTTAAAGTATCATAGAGCGTAAAAAAGTGCCGTCGTGGAAATCCACGGCGGCATTAATATTGTGCTGATTTATAAATTATATAACTGACTTTATATACAAATCCCTGTTTGTATTCAAATCAATAATTGTTCCATCATCCATCTGAACCATAGGCTTTGATAAGGCTGTCTGATTTAAGAGAATGATATTGCAGCCACGTCCGTCATTTAAGATGACACGGTTGTTCTGGTAGGCAGCAGCAATCTGCTTTAAGAAGGTGATGATGTACTTGGTATGGTACTTCTGGTAACCATCATGCTCAAAGTTTGCTATTACCTGGAAAGGACAAAGTGGTGCCCTGTAAGAGCGGGCAGCTGTCATGGCATCATATACATCTGCAATACCTACAATCATGGCAAAGGAATCGATAAATTCCTCTGTCAGGTGGGATGGATAGCCTGAGCCGTCACATCTCTCGTGGTGCATGAGGGCAGCTTTCTTGATTCTTGAGTCAATTGACTGGTTTTTCAGTATGTCATAGCTGTACTTAGGGTGCATCTGAATCATGGCAAATTCTTCGTCGGTCAGTTTGCCAGGCTTGTTGAGCACCTCCTCTGGAATCTTAACCTTACCTATGTCATGTAATAATCCGGCGGCAGTCAGTATATTGAGGTCGTGCTTGTCCAGCTTTAACCATCTGCCAATCATTCTGGAGATAAGTCCTACATTGAGGCAGTGTGAATACACGCTGTCTGAGATGATACGCATGTTAAAGAGCATATCAAAAAGCTCAACGATTGTCTTTCTGGACCTGAACAAATCTGAGACACTGTTAACCAGAGCGTCAATGTCTATGGTGTAGTGCGAATTTGCTGCTGATGTAAATACATTTTTTAAATAATCGATTGCCTCAAAATACTGCATCTGGAAATCCCTGAATTCGTCAGATGCTGCAACCTTCTGTGAATGGGTCTTGCTTTCCTCGGCATGGGTTTTTACATGGGCTGCTGTAGTCTTAGCTTCTTCAGATTCCTCTACTTCCTTGTCCTGAGGATCCTCACCTAATACTATGGCAGACTCCACCTTATATAACTTCATGCGGTTGATAAGCTGTCTTGTAATTTCTGTGCCGGCAGGAGCAAGGAGCTGGCCAAGTGGAGTTACTACTGGTTCAGCGGCAATCATGCCGGGTTCAAGATTAGATGTTTTTAATGTTCGCATATATATTCCTCCGTGAATATATCTATAGTACTTAGTATAAAGTTTTGTACGAATAAAGTCAATAAATGGCACTTGACATTTATAAAGAAAGGGAGTATTATCCCTATGATGAAAAAAATAATATTAAATTTTCTCTTATTCAGAGTGATGGAGATACAAAGGATCTATGAAGTCACGGCAACCCCATGTATGGAAGGTGCCAACCTGAGCGAGTGTACTCGAACAATAAGAGGATTTGAAGTACCTATTTAAATCCGCTTATTCAAGCGGTTTTTTTTATGCCAAAAATATTTTATTTTTAATTAATGAGAGGAGACAAAAGATGGAAAAATTTTTATTTACATCAGAGTCAGTAACAGAGGGACATCCTGACAAAATGTGTGACGCAGTATCAGATGCTATTCTTGATGCATGTATGGAGCAGGATCCAATGAGCCGTGTAGCCTGCGAGACAGCAAGCTGTACAGGATTTGTACTTGTAACAGGAGAGATAACAACAAAGGCACAGCTTGATATTCCTTCAATCGTGCGTAAGACAGTTCTCGAAATCGGATATGATGATGGAAAGAAGGGACTTGATGGAAATTCATGTGCAGTTATGGTAGCACTTGACCAGCAGTCTGCTGACATCGCCATGGGAGTTGACAAGGCTCTTGAGGCTAAGGAAGGTTCACTTACAGATGACCTCGATACAGGAGCTGGAGACCAGGGTATGATGTTTGGTTACGCTTCAAACGAGACAGAGGAGCTTATGCCATATCCTATCGCCCTTGCCCACAAGCTTGCATTAAAGCTTACAGAGGTTCGTAAGAATGGCACATTAAAATACCTTCGTCCAGATGGAAAGACTCAGGTGTCTGTAGAGTATGATGAGAACGGCAAGCCAATGAGACTTGAGGCTGTTGTACTTTCAACACAGCATGATGAGGATGTGACACAGGAGCAGATTCATGCAGACATCAAGAAGTATGTATTTGACCCGGTTCTTCCAGCGGAGCTTGTTGATGATGAGACAAAGTTCTTTATCAATCCTACAGGACGTTTTGTAATCGGTGGACCACACGGAGATGCAGGACTTACAGGACGTAAGATTATCGTAGATACATATGGTGGAATGGCTCGTCACGGCGGCGGAGCTTTCTCTGGAAAGGACTGCACAAAGGTAGACCGTTCAGCAGCTTATGCAGCACGTTATGTAGCAAAGAATATCGTTGCAGCAGGACTTGCTGACAAGTGCGAGATTCAGTTATCATATGCTATCGGTGTTGCCCAGCCTACATCAATCATGGTTGACACATTCGGAACAGGAAAGCTGTCTGATGAGAAGCTTGTTGAAATCGTAAGAGAGAACTTTGACCTTCGTCCAGCAGGAATCATCAAGATGTTAGACCTCCGCAGACCTATCTACAGAGGAACAGCAGCATACGGACATTTCGGACGTACAGACATCGACCTTCCATGGGAGCACACTGACAAGGTAGATACATTAAAGAAGTATTTATAAGCCTTTTTATAAAAAGTTTATAATAATTTCCCTGTTAATAAACAAAGGAATATGTAAAACGTGATATAATGACCATAGAATTGCTTCGGCGGTTCTATGGTTTTTATATTATAAAGGAAGGCATTTTATGAAGATTAAGACCAAGTTAGTCATATCGTTTTGTATTATACTGTTTGTGCCTATTGTGCTGGCATGTGCAGTTGTTTTGGGCTTTCAGTCAATCCAGGTGAAGGCAATAGAAAAGGCATATGGAATACAGGATGCAGGAGCATATTCGCTTACCAATTCCATCCAGCTCTTAAACCGGATGACGGAGAGTGATTTTGCAAATGTGCAGAGGATTGCGGCAGTG
>CAVFAM010000298.1:0-2819 GCA_963620375.1 Bacteroidaceae bacterium | reverse complement strand
CGTCAGAAATGAGGACGACGAAATCATATACAATGGCGGCACAGATACGGACAATCTGATAGAGTCCCTGCCAAGGTATGGTGAGACTGATATTAATTCAAATATCAGTACCTATCTGGATGGAGATCAGGAGATACTCATAAAGCAGCTTGATTTCAAGTGTGATGGAAGCTGTGACTCGCTGTATATCATTACATCCACGGTAAATCTGGTGCCGGAGCTTAAAAAACTTATAGTGGATGCCCTGGTAGCAATATTCCTTATTTTGATTTTGACAGCCTGCGTGCTTATAGTATGGGTGTACAGGAGCATGATAACACCGATAAAGAAGCTGAAGGATGCAGCGGAAAATATAAAAGAGGGCAATCTGGATTTTGCCATAGAATCAAATGGTGATGATGAGATTGGCGAGCTGTGTACCTCCTTTGAGGAAATGAGAAAGAGACTCAAGGACAGTGCGGAGGAGAAGCTCAATAATGAAACCGAGAACAGGGCACTTATCAGTAATATAGCCCATGACCTGAAGACTCCAATCACTGCTGTAAAGGGATATTCAGAAGGGCTGCTGGATGGTGTGGCAAATACACCTGAAAAGCGTGACAAGTATATTAGAACCATATACAATAAGGCTAATGAGATGGATACCCTGATTAATGAGCTGACCCTGTACTCAAAGATTGACACCAACAAGATACCATACAATTTTGAAAAGATTAACATCAATAATTATTTCCAGGATTGTGTGGAGGATATAGGACTTGACCTGGAAGAAAAAAATATAGGGCTTGCATATTACAACTATGTGGATGAAGATACCATTATAATTGCTGACACTGAACAGCTCAGAAGGGTCATAAACAATATAATTGGAAATTCAGTCAAGTATATGAACAAGACAAATGGCTTTATCAATATAAGGCTCAAGGATGTGGGGGATTTCATACAGGTTGAGATAGAGGATAACGGAAGAGGCATAGCGCAGAAGGATCTGCCATATATTTTCGACAGGTTCTACAGGGCAGATGCTTCCAGAAACTCAGCAACAGGTGGAAGTGGAATCGGCTTATCTATTGTAAAGAAGATAATAGAGGACCATGGAGGTAAAATCTGGGCTACCAGCAAGGAAGGCACAGGAACAATAATGTATTTTGTAATTCGTAAATATCAGGAGGTAAGAAATGAGTAGAATTTTAATCGTAGAGGATGAAGTGGCAATTGCAGATTTGGAGAAGGACTATCTGGAATTGAGCGGATTTGAAGTAGAGATAGAAAACGACGGAACCAATGGACTTGCAAGGGCACTGGCAGAGGACTTTGACTTGTTTATACTTGACCTTATGCTGCCTGGAATTGACGGATTTGAAATCTGTAAGGAAATCAGGGAGAAAAAGAATACACCTATTCTTATGGTGTCAGCGAAAAAGGACGATATTGACAAAATCAGAGGACTGGGACTGGGCGCAGATGATTACATCACCAAGCCATTCTCACCAAGCGAGCTGGTTGCCAGAGTAAAGGCTCACCTTGCCAGATATGAGAGACTCATAGGTACAAATGTGCCAGAGGGCGACATTGTAGAAATCCGTGGTATCAAGATTGACAAGACAGCCAGACGTGTCTGGGTAAACGGAGAGGAGAAGCAGTTTACTACCAAGGAATTTGATTTGCTCACATTCCTTGCTGAAAATCCTAACCGTGTATTCACCAAGGAAGAGCTCTTCCGTGAGATTTGGGATATGGAGTCTATTGGAGATATTGCGACTGTTACAGTGCATATTAAGAAGATTCGTGAGAAGATTGAGATGAATACGGCGAAACCACAGTATATTGAGACAATATGGGGAGTTGGATACAGATTCAAACTGTAAATTTATGTTTATTTTTTAGTGGTTAGGGCATAATATAAATGTAGGCAGATAAGATTTGTTTGACAAAATAAAGCTATAAGCTTACAATGATGATGTAAAGATATAGCGTGCTATATCGGGTGCGATTGACACCAAAATCTGAAATATGTGCAACGGGAGTTGCGGTTGGCAGGCAACAGAAAAACCTGAGATATGTGCTGGTTAATACCAGCGGTTGGCAGACAACAGAAAAATCAATCATAAAAAAGGAGAATGAACATTCGCCAAGGCAATGTCGTTTCTCCTTTTTTCTTATGTGGAGGGATATGCAGTACGATAATCAGATTAAATTACAGATAGCTGTAAAAGCGGTGATAAAAGAATATGAAAATTACAAAAAGAATTTGATGGGTAAGTCTATGTTGGTTATTTATCGTAATAGAACAACTATGCAATTAGATTATATTGTTATCAATTTTACAGGAAATAATTATTATCATTTAACTGGACTTGCATATAAAGAAGATAATGGAGAATCTACAAAAAATAAGCATTTTGCCAGCCGTTTTCATAATGATTTGGAAGATAAGAAGCTGTCGTTTTCTGACTTGAAAATTAAGGACAATAATACAGCACTTAAAATAAAGGCACTTCCATTTATATCTTCACAGTATAGATATTGTAATATGACAGGGGATTTTAACGAATCTGGAATAAAATTGCAATTGGATAAGGTGGTCGGTAATACATCTACCTGTTTGGGATTAAAACATATAAGTGGTAAAAATTATGTTCCAGCTTCAAGTTTATATGGTGATACCAGAAAGTATGCCCAAATAACACATCAGATAGTTGCAATATTTATGAAAGAAACAAACGATACAGATAAATATAAAACCATAAAATATGTAGCTAAGGGTCATAATTTAAAAAATCTTACATATAGTGATGAACTTAAAAAATTATTTTCGT
>CAVFAM010000297.1:2268-16507 GCA_963620375.1 Bacteroidaceae bacterium | reverse complement strand
TAAGGATAATATCTTATCTTTATACAATGCACTGTGTCATACATCATACACAAATGTTGAAGACATTCAGATTTATACGATTGATGATGTGATATACATTAAGATGAAGAATGATGTTTCAATTCTGCTTGACAGTTTTTTGTATCTCTGGGAACAGCAAAGTACATTTAATCCTAATATGCCTATAAGAGGCTTCATGTATTTTGGAAAAATGTATGATAGGTATATTACTGAGAATAGTCTCAATATTTATGGAAAGACACTCATTAAACTGCCAACACCAAGATATACGGTACTGTATAATGGTATTGATGAACAGTCGGGGCTTATGCAGTTAAAGCTTTCGGATTCTTTTATCAATCCGGATTCAAGTGGAGCTTTTGAGTGGACTGCAAGTATGGTGAATCTTAATGATGGTAAGAATGAAGACTTGCTCAATAGCTGCCGGCCATTAAAAGATTATATGACACTGATTAATGAAATCCGAAAAAACAGTAAAATTATGAATTTTGAGAATGCCGTTGATACAGCGGTAACTTATTGCATAGAGCATGATGTTTTAAAAGCATTCCTGCTTAAACACAGAGCGGAGGTGAAAGACGTGTGTATCACAGAATATGATGAAAAAACATTTGTTGATGGAATACGTGCGGAAGGTCGTGTAGAAGGACGTCTTTTTGAAATCTTTGATTCGGTGCAGGCTGAAGATTATGGTATTGAGCGTGGGGCTCAGAAAGCGGGCATGAGCATTCCTGAATTTGAAAAGGCAATGGAAGCAGCAGGATACAAAATTCCGACCTATATATAGGGTACTGGTATATAAATAAAATATATAAAAAGCTAGTCTCTGTGAACAAAAACACAGAAGACTAGCTTTTTTATATATTTATATTGTCAGTCTTTGATAAGCTTCCTGACATCCGAAATACTCATATTGAGAGCCTGTGCAATCTTTTTCAAATCATCAAACTCAAGCTTAGCTTTCTCAACATTCTTTCCGGCACTTATTTTTTTCCGCACAATACCAGCATCAGTATGAATTTCTTCAAAAGTAGAGTCAAGCTTCGAGCGTGTATAATTTGCATACCTCACACCCCTTGTAGTTGTGTGCCTGAACATCAAATCTGTAAATTTATCTCTGTCCTCTGTTTTGCATAGACAGCTGAACATAACCGCCGGTCTGTTTTTCTTCATATATATTGGTGTAAAAAATACATCAAGAGCACCAGCTTCCAGCAGGACATCCATAGCATAGCCAAGCTCCTCACCTGTCATATCATCCAGATTACATGAGATTTCAAGAATCTCGTCTGACACATAAGCATCTGCTTTACCAATATTTGTATAGCTGTATTTTTCTAACATAAAGGCACGCACAGCGTTTGCTGTGTCAAACTGCTTGTTTCCGATTCCATATCCTATATTTTGGACAGCCATTGGTGGCATATCTGAAAATGAGCTGGCGAAATATTTTAAAATCGCAGCTCCTGTTGGAGTGCAGAGCTCGGAATTAATATTGCCAGTATAGTAAGGAATACCCTTTAAGATTTCTGCTGTGGCAGGGGCTGGCACTGGCAAAATGCCATGGGCACACTTTACAGTTCCGTTTCCTGTATGGATAGGACTGCATATTATCTGGTCAGGCTTCAGGTAAGAGAAGAGCAGACAACAGCCTACAACATCTGCCATGGCATCTAGGGAACCAACCTCGTGAAAATGGATGTTTTCAAGGGTGGAGTTGTGGACGCAAGCCTCGGCATTTCCAATTAGTTCATATATTTTTACGGCGTTTGTTTTTACACCCTCATCAATATCAAGATGTTCGATGATATTTTTTACAGATAGGTAGCTGTAATGGTGGTGTTCATGACTATGTCCGTGATGGGATGTGTTCTCGTGATGGCCATGCTCATGACAGTCTGTGTGTACACCAGGGGCTGAAACTTCGTAATCATCCATGTGGTCACAGCCCTCCTCAGTATTAAGCGTCAATACATGTATGTGTGTTCCATTTATTCCGCATGTACTCTTAGGCTCAGGCTGTATCTGCACATCATCCCCAAAGAGTCTGTTCATGGTACTTACAAATTCCTTTTTCTGCTCATCTGATAAAAGCTCATACAGGGCAGACATGAGCATATCGCCAGCTGCTCCCATTTTACATTCAATATATAAAAGCATGATTTTACCTCGCAAATTATTAGTTTTGATATACAAAATGATTATACCTTACAATAGATTTTTTGTCTCGGCAATATGCACAAAAAGTCGAAAGCATTTTTGTGAAACTGGATTGTTGAAAATAGTTTCCTTTCTTGTTAGAATTAAACCATGGAAACTGAATGAAATAAAATGGTTTCCAAAACATATGAAAGATGGTAAACAGATGGATAATAAAGAGAAGATTTTAGAGGCTACCATAAAGGTTTTTAATAGAAAGGGTCTTAAATTTACAATGGACGATATAGCTTCAGAGCTTTCCATGAGTAAAAAGACCATATACACGGTTTTCCGAGACAAGGAGTCAATGTTTTTTGCAATGGTTGACTACTGCTTTGACAAAATCAAGGAGAGCGAGAGTGAGATATTAAATGACAGCTCACTTTCCACAGTGGAGAAAATCAGGGGTGTGCTTGCAGTACTGCCGTCAGGATATAAGGATGTGGATTTCAGACAGCTGTATACACTAAAGGACAAGTACCCTAATATATATTCCCGTGTGGAGGAACGGCTTGAGACTGGCTGGGAGAAAACCATCGCCCTTATCAATCAGGGCATTGAAGAGGGCAGTATCAGACCGGTAAATGTGAGCCTGCTTAAGATTATGCTTGAAGCTACAATCGAGCAGTTTTTCCAGAGGGATATACTGATAAGGAACCAGATTACATATGCTGAGGCGCTTGAAGAGGTGGTAAACATACTGGTTGATGGCATTATAAAGAGGTAATTAGAGATGGCTAGAATATATTTGAACGATAACTGGAATTTTTATGAGGATGCAGTAAATCCAAGAGAGGCTGTGGAGGTCAGAATACCACACACCACAAAGGAAGTGCCTTACAACTATTTTGATGAGAATGAGTACCAGATGCTCTGCCTGTATAGTAAAAATATCTATGGGGACCCAGCATGGCAGGGAAAGACAATACTTATCACATTTGAAGGCATTGCCCATTCAGCTGAGGTCAGCTTAAATGGCAAAAAGCTTGCAGACCACCACTGCGGATATACAGCCTTTACAGTTGATTTGACAGATGAGCTTAGATTTGGAGAGGACAATCTGCTGGAGGTAAGGGTAGACAGCAGGGAAAACCAGAATGTACCGCCATTTGGCTTCGTAATCGACTATATGACCTTTGGCGGAATCTACAGGGACGTATATCTGGAGATTAAAGACAAGAAGCATATATCAGATGCCTTCCTCGTAGCAAAGGATGTGGATGTGCTTGCGGGCAAGGCTATGCTGGAAAGTCAGATTACTTTATCAACTGATGATTTTACAACTGGAAAATATGAGCTGTCCCAGAAGCTTGATGGGAAAGAGATAGTCCACGCCGGGGTGTCGAATAAGTCTTTTACAGTAATCTCAGACCTGATGGATGTAGAACTCTGGGATGTGGATTCACCAACCCTCTACCATGTGACAACAGAGCTTATAAAGGATGGTCAGGTGATTGACAGCACAGATACCAGATTTGGTTTTAGAAAAATAGAATTTAAGGCAGATGGCTTCTACTTAAACGACAGAAAAGTCAAGCTGAGAGGCTTGAACAGACATCAGAGCTACCCATATGTGGGATATGCAATGCCTGAGTCAATGCAGAGATATGACGCTGATATTCTCAAAAATGAGCTTGGCTGTAATGCAGTCAGGACATCACATTATCCTCAGTCACACTATTTCATAGACAGGTGTGATGAGTTGGGACTTCTGGTCTTTATGGAGTTCCCAGGTTGGCAGCACATAGGCGATGATGAGTGGAAAGAGCAGGCTGTGACCAATGTAAGAGAGATGGTAGAGCAGTACAGGAACCACCCGTCAATCTTTCTCTGGGGCGTCAGAATCAACGAGTCAGGCGATGATGATGAGTTTTATAAGAAAACTAATGCTGTTGCCCATGAGCTTGACCCATCAAGACCTACAGGCGGAGTGAGATGCTTTAAAAAGAGTCACTTATTCGAGGATGTATACACATACAATGACTTTTTACACAATGGTAAGACACCGGGCTGTGACCCAAAGGAAAAGGTCACATCTGACATGAGCAAGGGCTACCTCATAAGCGAGTACAACGGACACATGTATCCAACCAAGGCATTTGACTGGGAGGAGCACCGTGTAGAGCATATGCTTAGACATGCCAATGTACTGGATGCAGTTGCAGGACAGGAGGATATAGCAGGAAGCTTTGGCTGGTGCATGTTTGACTACAACACCCACAAGGATTTCGGCAGTGGAGACAGGATATGCTATCACGGGGTCATGGATATGTTCAGAAATCCAAAGCTTGCATCCCTCATATATGCCTGCCAGTCAGACAAGGAGGACATACTTGAGCTTAGCTCATCAATGGATATAGGAGAGCATCCGGGCTGTAACAGGGGATGTACCTATATCATTACAAATGCAGACTCTGTAAAGATGTATAAAAACGATATCTTCATCAAAGAGTATAAGGCAGGTGATTCAGCCTACAAGAATCTGAAACACGGACCAATCGTGATAGATGATTTTATAGGAGACCAGCTTCACAAGAATGAAAATTTTAAGAAAGAACAGGCTGATATTATTAAAACAGGATTAAATTATACTGCCACACACGGCTATGACTATCCGTTAAAAATCAAGCTGTCAATGCTAAAGTGCATGGTCAAGTATCATATGAAGCCGGAGGATGCAGTCACACTTTACAATAAGTATGTAGGTGACTGGGGCGGCACATCCACAGTATACCGCTTTGATTCATATAAGGATGGAAAGAAAGTTAAATCTATAGTTAAGAAACCTATGACGGCTATGCACTATGAGACTATAGTATCATCAAACAGGCTGGTAGAGAAAAACACTTATGATGTAGCAGAGGTGAGAGTAAAGGCTGTTGATGAGAATGGAAACCAGATGTATTTCTACAACGAGCCACTTAAGCTCACAGCAGAGGGACCAATCGAGATTATAGGTTCAGACATTGTATCATTAAAGGGCGGCATGACAGGAATCTATGTGAGGACAACTGGTGAGGCAGGAGCAGCAAGGCTTATCATAGAAAACGGACAGCTTGGCAGACAGGTGGTTGAGTTTACTGTTGAAAGAGCTGATGCCTAGAATGTTATATACCTAAGTCAGGCATATTAACGCCAAAGGATATAATAAAAGCTGCAAACGGCAGGTTTTATGTAGTTAAACATATAGCGCATAAATGTGGGCATATAAAGGATATACAAGAAACATATAAGAAATATACGGTCTTGGGGGAGACGTATAAATAAATATTACAAATGGAGGACAATATGACAGACAAATCAAAGGTGATTTTTGGAAACGAAATCAGCACAAAGGCTTACAACAAGTCAGTGAAATCAAAGAAAAAGTACATGAAGAAATTTGGTGATGACACCAATACAGACTATCCTGTACGGGTAGAGAAAAATCCATACATTGGAGATTCTCTGGGAGTAAACAATATTCTGGTAGGTGATTTGAAGCAGAATGCCCACTATGATGAGAGCAGACATGCTGAGGTTCTGGAATTCGACACAGAAAAGGGCATCATAGTAGGAAATATCCGAATGGGCTTCGGACACTATCGTATCTCTATGGCTATGGCATCAGCTGCAAAGTCAATGGGCTACACACCATACTGGATGGACTTAAACTCATACGGGGAGACCACCTGTACCAAGGTAATCGGAGCACAGAATGACCTCTATTCCCTTGGCTCAAGACTTTCAAAAAATGCTTTGTTTAATAAATTCGTATGGGAGCCAATGAATTATGAAGGCTTCAGAGCCTTGACCTACAATTCCTCTGACCAGAAAAATGCAGAGCTTATGGCTCCAGTATACAAAAATGTGCCAAAGGAAATCCCTGTAATAGGAACCCATGTATGGCCTGCCCAGGCAGCTATACACGCAGGCATGAAGTATGTGGTTAATGCAATTCCTGATAACTGGCCAATGGCGCTCCACTTATCAGAGGGCTCTGTGCATACCATCCAGTGCCACAATGCTTACATGGGCTACAGAATTCTAAACGGCATGAACAAGGATAAGGTATGCAAGCCTATGCCAAAGGACTCACTGGTCTACACAGGCCACTATATCGACCATGAGCTTGTAAGCAATATCGAGGCAGACTGCGCAGCCCGTATCAAGAGAAAAGAATCAGGCAAGCCAATGAGATTCCTTCTTACAATCGGAGGAGCAGGCGCCCAGAAGGAAATCTTTGCAGCCATTATCAAATACCTGCTTCCATTTATCAAGGACAACAAGGCAGCCCTCTATGTGAATGTAGGAGACTACAAGAATGTATGGGATGCCCTGATTGAGGAAATTCCAGAGATGAAGGCAGTAGCAACAGAGCATTTTGACAACTGGAAGGACACAGAGGACTTTTCTACAAAGGCATTAGATGAGAGCTATGACGTTACAGGAATCCATGGCTTCTGGCACAAGAACATATTCGAGGCAGTATACTGCACCAACCTCCTTATGAGAAGTGCAGATGTGCTTGTCACAAAGCCAAGTGAGTTAGCCTTCTATCCAGTTCCAAAGCTTTTCATCAAGCGTGTTGGAAAGCATGAGATGTGGGGAGCAATCCACTCAGCAGAGGTGGGCGATGGTACTCTTGAATGCAGAGATATACCGCACACAATCCAGATGGTAGATATGTTCTTAAATACAGATTTAATAAATGAAATGTGCGATTCCATAATCCAGAACAAGTCTACAGGATTATATGACGGAGCATACAAGGTTGTTGAGCTTGCAATGGGGCTTAAGAATAAATAGTTAAAGAGGAGAGGTAAAAATGGAGAACAAGAAGAGTTTAACAGGTACCGAGCGTTTTGCTTATGGTATCGGAGCAGTAGGAAAAGATATGGTGTACATGCTTTCAGCAAGCTATATCTCGATTTATTTTCTGGATGTAATGGGAATCAGTGCGGCAGCAATCGCTGTGCTTTTGCTGGTAGCCAGAGTATTTGATGCATTCAATGACCCAATCATGGGAGTGCTTGTGGCAAAGACCAAGACACGCTGGGGCAAGTTCCGCCCATGGCTATTAGTAGGAACAATCACAAACGCAGTTATTTTATACCTGATGTTCAGCATCCCGCCGACACTTGATGGCGCAGGACTTGTAGCATATGCTTCTGTTACATATATCCTCTGGGGACTTACCTACACAATGATGGATATTCCATACTGGTCAATGATTCCAGCCTTTACCCAGAGTGGTAAGGAGAGAGAAGGACTTTCAGCCTTTGCCAGATCCTGTGCAGGAGTAGGCTCAGCCCTTATTTCAATCATTACAGTAATGAGTGTTGCAGCCCTTGGTAGAAAGTTTGGCGGCACAACAGACAACGAGATTAACAGAATAGGCTACAGCAAGTTCGCACTTATTATAGCAATCCTTTTCGTTGTATTTATCACAATCACATGCCTTGTGATTAAGGAAAAATCAACAGTAGACATGAAGAGCGCATCCATAAAGGATATGTTTAAGGCTCTCATCCAGAACGACCAGGCTATGACAGTAGTACTTGCAATCGTAATGATTAACACAGCACTTTACATTACCCAGCAGCTTGTATATTTCTTCCTGAAATATGATTTCAGCCCTGCTACATATCAGGCTGACTTTACATTGTTTAACACAGTAGGTGGTGGCTGCCAGATTTTAGCTATGATGCTTTTATTCCCACTTCTCCGTAAGATTATGGATACAGTGAAGATTTTCTACACCTGCTTTGGAATGGCTATTACAGGATATATTTTAATCATTGTTATTTCATTTACAGGAACAAGCAATGTAAACTGGTTACTTATCCCAGCCGCATTAATTATGGCTGCAGTTGGTGTATTAAATGTTATAATAACAGTATTCCTTGCAAACACAGTTGACTATGGTGAGCTTAAGAACCACAGAAGAGATGAGTCAGTAATATTCTCAATGCAGACCTTCGTAGTAAAGCTTGCATCAGGAATCGCAGGATTCTTATCATCAATGGTACTTTTTGTATTCCATATCAACTCAGACATGAATGCAGAGGTAGTGGCAGTATCACAGTCCTCAAGCCTTGGGCTTCGTCTGTCAATGACACTCATACCAATCGCTGTACTTCTTGTTGGATTTGTGGTATTTAAAAAGAAATACATGTTATCAGATGACAGAATGGATGAGATTACAGCAGAGCTTGCAAAGAGAAAAGATAACTAAACTAATGAATTAGGGGTGACAAACTATGATTCGTAAACTTAATGACACATTTGTACTTGACACAGAAAACACAACATACTGCTTCAAAATACTGCCAACAGGCCAGCTTGAGCACCTGTACTATGGAGGAAAAATCGACATAGACAGTGAAAAAGAGGCAGAGGTCTTGGTGGAAAAGCATGCCTTTGCACCGGGAAATACCAATATATATGACCAGGAGCATCCTGAGTATTCCCTTGAGGATATGCGTCTTGAGATGTCATCATATGGCAAGAGTGACATAAGGGAGCCATTTATAGACATAGAGTTTGCTGATGGATGTTTAAGCACAGATTTTGTTTATGAATCATCCACTATTTCAGAGGGAAAGACACCGCTTGCTACAATGCCATCCTCATATGAGGACAATGGCACTGTGGATGAGCTGACAATAGTATTAAAGGAAAAAGAGTATGGGCTTAAGCTTGAGCTCCACTACAGCGTATTTGAAAACAGGGATGTCATAGCCAGGTATTCAAAGCTCATTAACTCTGGTGATTCTGCAATCAGCCTTATGCGGCTTATGAGTAATCAGGTGGATTTTGAAACCAACGACTATATACTGACTACCTTTAACGGCGGCTGGGCTAGAGAAATGAACAGAAATGACTTCACTGTGACCGCAGGAAAGCATGTAAACTATTCATACACAGGAAGCTCATCAAGCAGAGCTAACCCATTTGTGATGCTGTCAAAGGAGACCACCAGTGAGGACTATGGTGACTGCTACGGCTTTAACCTTGTATACAGTGGCAACCACTATGAGGCTGTGGAGGTAAACACCTTTGGAAAGACCCGTTTTGTACAGGGAATCAATCCACAGAGCTTTAAGTTCAGGCTTGAGCCGGGTGATGAGTTTGAGGCACCGGAAGCAGTCATGACCTACTCAGATAAGGGCTACAATGGCATGAGCCAGAGGATGCATGAGTTTGTCCGCCAGTGTATCGTGAGAGGGGCATGGAAGGACAAGGTGCGTCCAGTCCTCTTAAACAGCTGGGAGGCAGCATATTTTGACATCAATGAGAGCAAGCTCTTAAAGCTTGCCAAGGCTGGAAAAGAAGCAGGAATCGAGCTTTTTGTAATGGATGATGGCTGGTTTGGTGAGAGAAATGATGATAAAAGCTCTCTGGGTGACTGGTATGTAAATAAAAAGAAGCTTCCAAACGGAGTAGATGGACTCTGCAAAAAGAAATAAATGATTTGGGACTTGATTTTGGTTTGTGGGTTGAGCCGGAAATGGTAAATGTAAACTCAAACCTTTACAGACAGCACCCGGACTGGGTGATGGAAATACCGGGAAAGCACCACACAGAGGGTCGTAATCAGAGAATACTCGATTTTGCCAATCCAGAGGTTGTGGACTATATGACCAGGCAGATGGCGTCAGTATTTTCATCTGCCAATATAAAATACATCAAGTGGGATATGAACAGAATCTTTTCCGACTACCACTCACAGTATCTGCCGGCAGACCGTCAGGGTGAGACAGCCCACAGATACATATTGGGACTCTATAAGATGATGAAGGATTTGACCGAGCAGTTCCCTGAAATCCTGTTTGAGGGCTGCGCCGCAGGAGGCAACAGATTTGATTTGGGAATCTTATCATTTTTCCCACAAATCTGGGCTAGTGATGACACAGATGCTCTCTACAGGGTAAACGGCATGACAGGCTACAGCTACGGCTATCCTATGTCTACAGTATCAGCCCATGTGTCTGCCTGTCCTAACCATCAGACACTTAGAACCACACCGCTTACCACCAGATTCAATGTGGCAGCCTTTGGTGTATGCGGATATGAGTGCAACCTCTGTGATATGAAAAAAGAGGATTTAGAGGAAATCGCCCAGCAGATTCAGACCTACAAGAACTGGAGAGAGACACTTCAGTTTGGAAGCTTCTACAGGGGCAGAAATGACAATGTCCATGAGTGGACCTGTGTAAGTAAGGACAAGGAGCGTGCAGTCGGCATGATAATGCAGGAGCTGGTACAGCCAAACAGCCAGTTTGAGCAGTACACACCAAAGGGACTTGACGCAAAGACAAAGTATGA
Organism: Bacteroidaceae bacterium; assembly: GCA_963620375.1. Classification (GTDB taxonomy): domain Bacteria; phylum Bacillota; class Clostridia; order Lachnospirales; family Lachnospiraceae; genus Roseburia. The sequence goes on along the minus strand of CAVFAM010000297.1, from coordinate 5,977 downwards.
TTTCTCTAACAGGGACTTGAGATACAATATCAAGAATTTTGGAGATTTGGTAAACACAGCAGCCCCTATCCATGTGAAACCGGACTCACTGGTACACAATGTACTTGCCAAGTTTGTCACCATGCCGGGCGAAAAGGAAGAGTACACAGCAAGAGGCTCAGTGCTTATGGGCGGTGTGAAGCTGCACCAGAGCTTTGCTGCAACCGGATATAGTGACAAGACCAGATATTTTCAGGATTTTGGGTCTAGGATTTACTTTATGGAGAAGCACCCAGAGTAGATTAATAAATAGCAGATAAGGCATAACGATTAATAAGCCAATATGTAGATATTTTGTCTATATATTGGCTTATTTTGGTTTAGCTAAATCGTTTCAAAACACGTTTCAGATACACGCATGCAATAATCGCAACAATTATTTCTGTAATGGGAAAAGCCAGCCATACACCAGTAACATCAAAGGCTCTTCCTAGAAAGTATGCAGCAGGAAGCAGTATAATAACCTGCCTTGCTGCTGAAATAAGCATACTTGGAGTTCCGATTGAAAGCCCCTGCAAGGCATAGCAGACCATGATTGATACACAGGCAAAGATAAAACTTGTACTTGTGACACGGAGGGCTGTTATGCCGAGTGCAGTCATTGTAGCAGAGGCATTAAAAGCCGCCATAATCTGTCTAGGAAATAGCTGTAATATAATAAGTCCTATAAGTCCAATCAGCGCAGAATAGATTCCACTCAATTTAATAGATTCTTTTATCCGGTCATACTTTTTCGTTCCAAGATTGTATGCAACAATAGATATAAGGGCATTGTTTAGTCCAAATGCAGCCATAGATACAAAAGTATATAATTTAAAATATGCACCAAAAACAGCAGCCGCAGTAGTGGAAAAGCTCAGCAATATTTTATTAATTCCAAAGGACATAATACTGCTTATAAACATTGTGATACCAGCAGGAATACCCACAGCACATATGTTTTTTATATAATAGCCATCAAGCTTTAGATAATGAAAAGAGAATTTTATCTCTTTGTTGTACTTTAGATTAAAAATAAAGCCAAGTGTCATGGCAATAATTTGTCCTGTCACAGTTGCAATGGCTGCACCTGCGGTTCCCATAGCAGGAAGTCCCAAATAGCCGAATATCAGAATCGGGTCGAGGATGATATTTATGACGGCTCCTGTTATCTGGGTTATCATGGTATAGGTTGTGCGTCCAGTTGATTGAAGCAGTTTTTCTACAACTAACTGAAAAATCTGTCCAAAAGAAAATATTGATATTATAGACAGGTAATTAAAACCCATGGAACAGATTGCCTGGTCACTTGTCTGAATCCTGTAGAACCATTTCACACCAAAAATTCCAAAGATTAATAATAGAAAATACACGATAAAGCTTAAAATTAAGCCGTTTGCAGCGGTTTTATTTACAGCCTCCGTATTTTTTTCGCCTAATAAGCGTGACAGCAGGGCGTTTATGCCAACGCCTAAACCGGTTCCCAGTGCAACAATTACATTTTGAACTGGAAATGCAAGTGACACTGCGGTCAGAGCCTCCTCACTGTAGTTGCTGACAAAGATACTGTCCACGATATTGTAGAGAGCCCCAATCATCATAGAAAGTATCATGGGTGCTGCCATATTTAACAGTAATTTATTTATGGGCATAGAGCCCATTTTCTGGTCTTCCATATTCTTTTTCCTCCTTCTTTTGACTAGATAATAACAGGAAAAGATATATTTTAGAATTTGATATATATAAATGCCATTAGAAAATATCTAATGATTGCCTGATGAAAATTTAATTGTTATACTTGAATAGACAGGAGGCACACTATGAATTCACAGCAATTACAATGTTTTATATATGTAGCCGAAAGGCTGAATTTTACAAAGGCAGCAGAAGCTCTCTTTTTATCTGTTCCAACTGTGACCCATCATATAAAAAGTCTTGAGGAGGAACTGGGAACCACCTTGTTTTACCGAAATTCAAGAGTCGTAAAGCTGACAGAGCAGGGAGAAAAATTCTATTTTGATGCAAAAGATATTTTCCTGCGAATGGAGGAAGCCACAAATCAGTTTCAGAATTATGCAGAGGAGAAAATGACTTTGCTGCGCATTGGCTGTATGACGGAAATTGAGTTGAGAAAATTAGAAGCAGTACTTATGCAGTTTAGGGAAAACTATCCTCATATTCGCCCTAAAATAATTGTAAAGGATTTCTTTGAACTGAAAAACTTATATGAAAATCAACAGCTTGAGCTTGTAATATCGACATATGGGCTGTCAGCACAGGGAAGCTTTAAGAAAATGAATACCTATGAGAGTTGCGCAGTGATGGAATTAAATCATCCTTTGGCGGATGAGAAAGAGTTGGAATTCAGCCAGATTGCAAATGAAAACTTAATTACATTACCGCCAAAATGCATACCGTTTCAAAAGGGCAATAAGTTTCAGGAATACCTGACTCTTCATGCACAGGAGCATATCCATATTGTGAGCGAGGGAGAGGCTGAGTCTGTTCTTTTGGCGAAATGTGGCTATGGAATAGCTCTTTTACCGGGATTTTTGATTGATTCGCAGGAGGATGTAGCAGTGATTCCTGTTGCGGACACGAAAAATATAGATTATGGTATATATTATAGGAGCAGGGAAAAACATATCAGAGAATTTATCAGTACATACGAGAGGACGATACAGACATGGAAATAAAAGACTGGACATACAACGAATACCCTTCCTTTGATGAATATGTGGAGGGCGTGACAAGGATTCCAACAAGCGGAGACGAAGCCGGAACATATATATATTCAAACGTGCAGTATGCAGATATAGATGGTGTCTCCCTGCATTTGCAGATAATCACACCCCAGACCCGCAATTTAAAGAACAACTACAGCGGAGAAAAATATCCCTGCATAGTCTATGTGCAGGGCTCAGCATGGATGAAGCAGAATATAAATGCAAAGCTTGGACTGTTATCAAGACTGGCAGAGAAGGGCTATGTAATCGCAGTTGTAGAGTATAGGGATTCAAGCATAGCGCCATTTCCAGCAGTAGCCATTGACACCAGAAATGCCATACGTTTTATGAAGCTGCATGGGGCAGAATACATGGCAGACACAGACAAAATGTTTGTGGGAGGAGACTCATCCGGAGGACATGCTGCAATGTTTTCCCAGCTTATAAAGGATGATGAGGAGGATACAAATCTCTATCCAGGCATAAATGCAGATGTAAAAGGTATCATGTCATTTTATGGAGCAAACAGCATGATGCTTGAAGATGGCATGCCAAGCACAGTCAACCACCATCTGCCAGACAGCCCGGAGGGAATGCAGATGGGTGGCGTTAATCTGCGTGAGCATCCAGAGCTCTGCTGCAAAATGTCAGTAGATTGCAATGTGGATGAAAACACCAAGCTGCCACCAGTCCTCATGTTTCACGGCACCAAGGACAGGACAATCAATCCAAGGGTCAGTGTAGAGGTATACAATAGGCTTAAGCAGTGTGGTAAGGATGTGAAGCTGTACCTCTTGGAGGGTGCAGACCACGGTGGAAGCGAATTCTGGACAGAAGAGGTACAGAAAATCGTGATTAAGTTTATAGAAGATAATGAGAATTAACTTTAAAGAAGCGGTGTAATTGAGGAAAATGATGAGTAATTCCAGCGGATGATATAAGCCGAAATAAAAGAAGTACAATAT
>CAVFAM010000297.1:0-2258 GCA_963620375.1 Bacteroidaceae bacterium | reverse complement strand
ACAATATATTGTTTTAGGTAGAAAATTATTCTGTCAAAGGGTATAATACATACTATACTAAAACAAACAGATTGGTTGACACAAATGGCAAAATTATTTTTCAGATACGGAGCAATGGGCAGCTCCAAAACAGCAAACGCCCTGATGGTAGAATACAATTACAGAGAAAGAGGCAAGCGGGCACTACTGGCAAAGCCACAGACAGACACCAGAGATGGTGAGCTTATCATCAAGTCCAGAATAGGACTTGAAAGACCCTGTGTGCTGGTAGAGACATTACTTGCAATGACAGACGAAGCCCTCAAAGAATATGACTGCTACATCATAGATGAAGCCCAGTTTTGCAGTAAGGAGCAAATCGAATTTTTTGTGCATATAGTAGACGATTTGGGAATTCCTGTAATCTGCTACGGACTGAGAGCTGATTTCAGAAATGAGCTCTTTCCTGGCAGCATGTGGCTTCTAGCCTGGGCAGACGTAATCGAAGAGATAAAGACAGTATGCTGGTGCGGAAAAGCCGCCAGATGTAATGCCAGATTTAACGAACATGGAATAATCAGAGAGGGCGACCAGGTAGTCCTCGGAGGCAACAGTTCATATGTGGCATTGTGCCGTGAGCATCTTAGGAATGGCAATCTGGGACCAAACTTCTGGGAACTGCATAATAGCGATAATATGGACTAAGTTAGTGTTAAATGGAGGTAAAGCATATGAACAAGAAAAATTCCTACGCCGTAATCACCGGCGCCAGCTCAGGCATCGGCGAAGAATTCGTAAAACGCCTTGCCAGAGAAGACTACAAGATAATCCTCGTAGCCAGACGAGAAGACCGCCTGAAGGAGATAAAAGCCCAGCTTGACGCTGCAGAGGTAGAGAGCCAGATAATCATTGCAGACCTTGGTCAGATATCAGAGTGCAAGCGCTTAGTAGAAGAAATCTCAGACAAAAAAATCGGTGTATTTATAAATAATGCAGGCTTTGGAGACTGTGGACGCTTTGATGAGACAGATGTAGACAAAGAGCTCAGCATGATAGACGTAAATGTAAAGGCAGTACATTATCTCACCAAGAGCATGGTCAAAAAGATGGAAAAGCAGCATGGCGGCTATATCTTAAATGTAGCAAGCTCAGCAGGACTGCTGCCGGCAGGACCATTCATGGCAACCTATTACGCTACCAAGGCATATGTGGCAAGCCTCACAAGAGCAGTAGCAGAGGAGCTTCGCCAGAGAAAGAGCAGGGTATATATAGGCTGTCTCTGTCCTGGACCGGTAGACACAGAGTTTAACAGTGTGGCAAACGTAGAATTTGCCTTGAAGGGCATATCAGCCGAGTATTGTGCAAACTATGCCATAGACCAGATGAAGAAGAGAAAAGTAGTCATAGTGCCTACAGCAACAATGAAATTCTCCACCACAGGAAGCCGGTATGTGCCACAGAAGACCTTGATAAAAATTGTCGCACACCAGCAGAAGAAAAAAATATATAAAAATTAAAATTTATCAATTGACGTTAGTACTGTAAAGTGATAATATAACAAACAAGTTAAGAAAACTAATCGAATAAATAAAATCGATGAGCGAAAGTAAGTACATCAAATGATTATCTTCAGAGAGCTGATGGTTGGTGTGAATCAGTGGTATAGTTTGTTTGGAATGGATTCGTTAGATGCGAAGTGAATAGAAAGTAGCGGAGCCGTTTCCCCACGTTATAGGGGTGAGATATCGAAGGATAATCCTTCTGTATCATAGAGGTTGTGTAATTGGTGGCTGATTTCCGATTTCGGGAATCAGCTTTTTTGTTTCAATAAGCTGCTAAACAAGCAACAAAATGAGACATCAGAGAATACACAGCGAATAAGGGTGGCACCACGATAGCATCGTCCCTGACAGTAGTAGCAAACTGTCAGGGACTTTTTTTATATCAAAGTATACAAGAGAAGCTGAAGATGGCAGGTTAGGTTGGCATGAATAAAGTTTATGACAGTAATATTTGGTTAGTTATATAGCAAATTACATTAAAACTAAATATTCAGTCTTTCCCACGAGCAAATTTATTTGCAAAGTGGGAAACATGAAAAAGTAAAAATAGGATGTCAGGCTGGTATAGGCAGGAGCTTGTGACTTGTGCAGGATATTAGAATTTCTTAATGTTCAGTACACAAACAGCGACTCGGCAACAGGACGTTGCCGAGAGTGAGACTTGAGCCATGGATGGCGAATGCGCCAATGTGTCCAGCAAAAGCTGCCAGTGGCAGG
>CAVFAM010000296.1:0-11762 GCA_963620375.1 Bacteroidaceae bacterium | reverse complement strand
CTGTGAACCCCCTAAACCCCTTGCTATAATTTCAGTATAAAAACATAGGGAGGGAAATATAATGAAAAAACTTTACAGTAACAAATTGGTTATTCTGAGTTTGATATTGCCGGGATTGTTCCTGTTCATATTTGCAATTCTGGCACCTATCTGCCTCAGCGTATACTATGGGTTCACTGATTATTCAGGAATGGGGTCTTACGAATTCATAGGATGGGAAAATTACAAGGAGCTGTTCCATGATGCAGCCTTTGGCACATCCCTGCGCAACTCATTGCTTCTGGCAATCGGATTTATATGTATCCAGCATCCACTGGCAATGATTGTAGCGGCAGTGCTCGATAAGCTGGGGGGCAGGGCAGAGAGCTTTTTCCGCTGCGTATTCTTTATTCCAAACGTAATCTCGGTTGCAGTAATCGCTTACCTTTGGAAATTCATTTACAATCCGGATTTCGGATTATTAAACAACATCATTAAAGCCTTTGGAGGAAAGGGCGATATCAACTGGTTCAGTAACGACACAGCAATATGGGCAGTGCTTATAGTTTTAATCTGGCATGGCTTTGGCTGGGGAATGTTAATCTACTACACAGGAATCAAAAACATTGACCCTGTACTCTACGAAGCAGCAGCAATTGACGGAGCCACACAGGTACAGACATTTTTGAAAATCACACTGCCACAGATGAAACCGGTCATTCAGGTGAATGTCACAATGGCAGTTATCTCAGCCTTAAAACAGATGGAGACAGTATATCTGTTGACAAATGGAGGCCCTGGAAACAGCACACAGTTCGCAGCAAACTACCTCTATCAGCAGGCATTTAAGGCATACAAATATGGCTATGGAAATGCAATCGGCGTGGTATTTATCATTATCTGCCTGATAGTAACAGTTCTGTTAAACAAGGTATTTGAAGAGAGAGAACCAAAACTCAAAGCAAAGGAGGCTGCATAATATGGAAATGGTTGGAGCAAAGAAAAAGAAAACCAAGCTGTCAAAGACAGTCCTGTATGCTATACTTATAGTAGTTGCAATAATACAGATATTCCCATTAGTCTGGCTTATAGATTTCTCTCTGGCAAGCAGCTCAGAGATGTTTACAAACGGACTATTGATTATACCTAAGAAAATCCAGTGGGGCAATTACGCCAAGGCTTTTGTAGATGGTAATTTCCTCTGGTATTTAAAGAATAGTATTTTAATTAATGGACTTGCAGTACTTATAGTAATCTTAGTTTCTATAATGTCAGCATTTGCCTGCAGGAGAATGCACTGGAAGCTGAGTGGATTTGTAAAAACTCTTTTATTAATGGGACTTATGATTCCTATTCATGCCACACTCCTACCTAATTACAAGATATACAGCAGGCTGGGGATGACAGATACAATATGGGCACTTATTATCCCATATGTAGCGTTTTCACTGCCACAGGGACTCTTTCTTATGACCAGCTTCATGGAATCTATCCCTGTAGAGCTTGAGGAAGCGGCAGTAATGGACGGATGTGGAATCTATCGTATAGTTTTCCAGATTATTACACCTATGCTTAAATCATCAATTGCTACAGTTGCTATTATGACTTTCTTAAATAACTGGAATGAGTTCATGATGGCAAGCACATATTTAAGCTCTGATAAGTGGAAGACACTTCCGTTCTCAGTATTGGAATTTACAGGTGAGTATTCATCAAATTATGCAGTTCAGTTTGCAGTAATGGCATTGACAGCAGCACCGGCAGTTATTGTATACATATTACTGAACAAGCACATTACAAAGGGTGTTGCAATGGGAGCAGTAAAGGGATAAAGGAGTACATATCAGATGAGAAGGATTAGAGGATGGTTTAACAGGCGCAGTGTAAAGGTGAAATTGATTATTTATGCTTATGCAATCGTGACGCCTGTCCTCCTTCTAATCTGCACTATTATGATGGCCTACAACTACAAAAAAGTAAGCAATGACCAGCTGGAGAGTAACAGGGCAAATGTGGAGTCATTGGCTGAAAACATAAGCCTCCTGCAGTCTGATGTAAAGGACTACACAACCTACATCTGTATCAATGAGAAAATGCGCAAACTTCTCACAGAAAGAGATATAGCAGGCTACAATGAGGATGCCAGACTCTGGCAGAACAACACTCCGATAGAGGTAGTACAGGATATGATTTCAATCCGAGGTGAAATCAAAACCATTGCCATCTATCCTGAAAATGGCATAAGACCATATTTAAGAGGCATGGATGGAAGTGTACATCTTTCGCAGATAAATGAGGTGAGACAGACCTCGATTTATCAGGAGACTGTAAACACAAGTCTTGGAATGATATGGAAGAGTGTGGACGAGGATGGTGGAGAACCCTACGTTGCCAATGTATCAGACAAGGTGGTGCTCTGCAGGGAAGTGTATGATTTGTCCCATCAAAAGAGACTGGGCTTTATCGTAATTGGTGTAGCAAAAAGCAAATTTGAAGAGCTGATGACCAATATGATGAAGGAGGATGAGGCTACAATCGTAATAGACCCATACACAGGTGAGCTTGCCAGCGTTGGGAAAATCGATGAAGAGCTGAGACAATACCTTACTGATTCAGATTTTATATCGCAGGATTATATGGAGCGTCAAAAGGATTTTTCCTGGGGACAGTATCAGGTGATTTGCACACAGCAGAACAAAAATGGACCGATTGTGTGTAAAATTCTTCCACAGCAGAGACTGCATGCCCAGATAAAGAGTGTAGCCATGGCACCTCTTATCTCGCTTGTAGTATTTTTACTTGGAATGTTTCCAGTGTTAATGCTTATTTCTGCTATGGTTACAAAACCGCTTAGAAAGGTCAGCCTTGCCATACAGAGATTTTCTACAGGAGATTTCGAGCAGCAGCTGGAGGTTGAAACGGAGGATGAAATCGGACAGGTGGCTAAATGCTTTAATGAGATGGTAGGCGAGATAAAGAAGCTCATAGATGAAAACTATGTGATTACCCTGTCTGAAAAGGAAAGTGAGCTGGCTGCACTTCAGGCGCAGATAAATCCTCATTTCCTATATAATACACTGGATTCTCTCTACTGGCAGGCTACTGAGGCAGGCAATGATGATATAGCAGAGAGCATATTGTCATTATCATCCCTGTTCAGGCTTACCCTAAATCAGGGACAGAGCATAATCACAGTTGAGAGGGAGTTTGAGCTGGTGAAGGAGTATCTTAAGATACAGAAGATGAGATTTCCAAAGAAGCTGAACTACGATTTGTATATAGCTGATGAGATTAAGGAGGCAAGGATTCCTAAGCTTATAATCCAGCCATTCGTGGAAAATGCCATAGTGCATGGATTTGAAAATACAAGCAGACCATGTATGCTTACAATCACGGGTGAGCCTGTGGGAGACAAAATCAGATTTGAAATCAAGGACACAGGCGTGGGCATGAAGCAGGAGCAGATTGATTCACTGTGGGAGAGCGAGCCTGCTAATTATTCAAAGCAGAGAATCGGAAGATATGCCATAAAAAATATAATAGAGAGACTTAAGCTTAAATACCATGAACAGTATGTCCTTAAAATTGAAAGCACAGTAGGCGAGGGCACAACTGTAATATTGGAAATTCCGTTTGAGGAGGGAGAGTAATGGGAATTAAGCTGCTGATAGCAGATGATGAAGAAGTGATATGCAAGGGTGTTGCAAAATATCTGAGACTTCATACAGACCGCTTCAGTAAGATATATGAGGCAGAAAACGGGCAGGAAGCCTTGGATATCATTATTCAAAAACAGCCGGATATGATGATTCTGGATGTGCAGATGCCGATTTTGTCCGGGCTTGACGTTATGAGGGAGGCTTCCAAGGCTGGGATAAAGCCAATCACAATCATACTGAGTGGCTATGACGAATTCAGCTATGCACAAAAGGCACTAAAATTCGGGGCAAAGGAGTATCTTCTTAAACCAGTCCGTGCCGCAGATATATTGACCCTGCTCAATGAACTGGCAGATGAATATATAGGCAAAGATAGCCCGGCTATAGACAGTTATATCTCAGGGGATGCAGAAAAAGACAAGGAAAATCCACTGGTAAAAGAGGCGAGGGAATACATTATGGAAAATTATGCCAGCGATTTGGCTCTGTCAGATGTGGCAGACCATTTGCAGATATCAGTAGGTTATCTGTCTACGCTTATGAAACAGTGTCTTAAATGTGGTTTCACAGATTACCTTAATCAAATCCGAATAGACAGAGCCTGCTGCTATCTGGAGCAGAATGTCCTAAAAAACTATGAGATTGCATATAAGGTGGGCTTTAATGATGAAAAATATTTTTCCAAGGTATTTAAGAAGATAAAGGGTGTGTCGCCTAAGGAGTATCGTATGCAGGCGAGGTAAAGGAGAAGACTATGGAACTTAAATATTATACAACTACATATAATGATAATAAAAAGCAGACAACAGAAGAAAATCACACATTTGTGGATGATATGGGGGAAGAGAATAACCTGATTAATCTATATCCAGAGTATAAGAAACAGACCATGGATGGATTTGGAGGTGCTATTACAGACTCGGCAGGATATGTATATTCACTTTTAAATGATGAGCAGAAAAAGAGAATGGCAGACACATATTTTGGCAAGGATGGCATGCACTACAACCATGTGAGAATCCCCATTGACAGTTGTGATTTTTCACTGGCTCATTATGAGGCAGACTCAAACGAAGCGGATGAGAACTTTGATGATTTTTCCTTTGAGCGAGTAGAAAAATATATTATTCCCCTGCTTGATGCGGCGGAGGAAGCCTATGGCGGCAAGTTAGATATTATGCTGTCTCCATGGAGCCCGCCAGTTTATATGAAGACTAATGGTGAGAGAAATAATGGTGGAAAATTAAAGGATGAATACAGGAGACGCTGGGCTGAGTACCTCTGCCGTTATATATCAGAGTATAGAAACAGGGGCTATCATGTCACCAAAATGACTATGCAGAACGAGCCAAAGGCAGTCCAGACCTGGGATTCCTGTGTGTATACAGCAGAGGAAGAGAGAGACTTTATAAGAGATTATCTGCATCCGGCTCTTGTGGCTCATGGACTCGATGATATAGACATATACATATGGGATCACAATAAGGAAAGAGCTTATGAGTGGGCTAAGACTATTTTCACAGGAGAGACTGGGGATATGGTGGCAGGACTGGCTTTCCATTGGTATAGTGGAGACCACTTTGAGGCACTACAGATGATAAGGGATGAGTTCCCTGACAAAAAGCTTCTTCTGTCGGAAGCCTGCATCGAGTATAGGAAATTCGCAGCAGATGATTATTTAGGGAATGCCCAGAAATATGGACATGATATGATTGGAAACCTGAATAATGGCATGGAATCTTTTTTTGACTGGAACCTCATACTGGATGAACAGGGGGGACCAAACCATGTAGGCAATTTCTGCGATGCACCATTTTTGTATGACACCCACAGCAAAGTCTTAAATGAAAGCAATATTGCAGGATATATATGGCATTTCAGCCACTTTATAGAGGCTGGGGCAGTCAGAATAGGTCTGACTCGTTTTACAGATGAGCTTGAAGCCACAGCCTTTGAGAAGGATGGTAAAATCAGCGTGGTTGTCTTAAACCGCACAGACAAGGAAATACCATTTTTCTTAAGACTTAAGGACAGCTATGTGAGCCTTGTGGCAAAGCCAAAGTCTATTGCAACAGGTCTTATCAGCCAGTAGGTCAGTTGAAATAATTAAATTATAGGATTATAATAGCTTGCGATAATATGATAAAGAGGCGTTATTAATGAACAAACAGATAATAAACAGAACCCTGATCTACATCGCAGGCTTACTAATCCTTGCACTTGGCATAATTCTAAACACCAAGGCAGGACTTGGCGTATCACCTATTATTTCAGTAGCCTACAGCATATCCCAGATAAATGATTTTAATTTCGGAAATACAACCCTTGGCTTATATACTGTATTTGTGATAATCGAGATGGTCATACATACAGTAAAAAACATAAACAGCAGGAAAAATAGTGATGATGCACTGGCACCAGCAAATAAAAACTCACTTAAATTCATAATCCTGACAGATGTATTGCAGATTCCACTTAGCATAGTATTCACCAGATTTATGAATTTGTTTTCTGACAATATACCTGATTTTGCGCCAGAGGGAGCAAACACTGTACCACATTTTTGTTTACAACTGCTAGTACTCCTTGCAGCGCTTGTATTTACTGGCATAGGAGCAGCCATGTCGCTTAATATGCGTATAGTGCCTAATCCGGGTGATGGAATAGTGCAGGCTATATCAGACTGTATACATAAGAGCGTGGGCTTTACCAAAAACTGCTTTGATTTGTTTAATGTGACACTGACTGTGTGTATAGGGCTTATTTGCAGGGGTCACCTGATTGGAATATGGATAGGTACTGTGCTGTCTATGATTGGTGTGGGCAGGGTTATAGCAGTATTTAACCATTTCACCAGAGACAGACTGATTAAGGCGGCAGGGGTTGAAGCGTAGGCATGACACAAACCAGAAGCCATATTTTGAGTTGCCATGCATCCAGAGAAGCTGCCGATGGCGGGTTCGATTGGTAATATGAGACCGTGGCATTTCACGATAATTATGCATATTGCCCGAATGAGCAGATATATAAAATAAAGATTAAATAATTTTAACAATATAATAAAATATGAGAATAGTAGCTATAACTAAAAGTGATAGATAACTACCACAACCATATTGACAAGTTATATGATAAGGGGTAAATTTGCAAGTACAGAGAGCATATACTTTGACTGGCAGATAAAAACCTGACTAATTACTAAGAAGCAATGGCCTTCGTCTTTATATACCATAAGGTGTATGATGACGAAGGCTTTTGGGTTTTGGAAAGCATGTGTTCTTTGAAATTTAAGAAAGGGCTCGCTGAATAGCGAAAGAAAAATGAATGGTTTAGTTATTGTATTAATCGGTATCGTAGCCTTGGGAGCCGGATACCTCTTCTACGGAAGATGGCTGGCAAAGAAATGGGGAATTGACCCAAAGGCTAAAACACCAGCTTACACACATGAGGATGGACAGGATTATGTACCATCATCAAAGTTCACAGTTTTTGCACATCAGTTTTCATCAATAGCAGGTGCAGGACCTGTCACAGGACCAATCCTGGCATCAGTCTTTGGCTGGGTACCAGTGCTTTTGTGGCTTATAATCGGAGGTCTCTTCTTTGGAGCAGTACAGGATTTTGGTTCTCTATATGCTTCTGTTAAGAATGAGGGTAAATCAATCGGTATGATAATTGAAAAGTACATAGGCAAGACAGGAAGAAAGCTTTTCATGCTGTTCTGCTGGCTTTTTACCCTGCTTGTAATTGCAGCCTTCACAGATATGGTTGCAGGAACCTTTATGGGTAAAGGCGTAGAGGGCATGACAAAGGAAGTAAGTTATGCAAACTCAGCAGCAGCTTCCATCTCAATGCTTTTTATAGTAGTAGCAATCGTATTTGGAATCATCCAGAAAAAGGTTGGAAAAATGCATGAGGCAGTCCGTGCAGTAGTGGCAATCGGCTTACTCGTAGTTATGTTTGCTGTCGGCATGCACCTTCCACTTTATGCAACAAAGACAACATGGATTTATGTAATAATGGCTTACCTTTTCCTTGCATCTGTAATGCCTATGTGGTTACTCATGCAGCCTCGTGATTATATGACAACATTTATGCTGCTTGGTATGGTTGGCGGAGCAGTAATCGGTGTGCTTGTAGCCCATCCGGCAATGAAGCTGAATGCCTTTAATGGATTTGCAGTTACAGATGCAGCAGGCAGCACAAGCTACTTATTCCCAACCCTTTTTGTCACAATTGCATGTGGAGCAGTATCAGGCTTCCACAGCCTTGTATCATCAGGTACATCATCAAAGACAATCAGCAATGAGAAGGATATGCCAATGGTAGGATATGGTGCCATGGTTGTTGAGTCACTTCTGGGTATCGTAGCACTTGTTGTAGTTGGCGCAGTTGCTGTAAACGGAACAAAGCCGGCAGATGCAACTCCATTTGCTATTTTCTCAAGCGGTGTCGCAGGCTTTCTTGAGAAGATGGGACTGCCAGTACAGATTGCAACAGTATTTATGACAATGTGTGTATCAGCACTTGCACTTACATCACTTGACTCAGTTGCCCGTATCGGACGTATGTCCTTCCAGGAGCTTTTCTATGGAGACACAACAGATACATCAAAGATGCCTGCATGGCAGAAGGTACTTACCAATAAGTATTTTGCAACAGTGATTACATTATTCTTTGGCTATCTGCTTACACTTGGCGGCTACAGCAATGTATGGCCACTGTTCGGCTCAGCTAACCAGCTGCTTGCAGCCCTTGTACTTATTGCACTTTCTGTATTTCTTAAGACTACAGGAAGGACAGGCTGGACACTTTACGCACCAATGTTTATCATGCTTGCAGTTACATTTACAGCCCTTGTACAGAAAACAATCGCCCTTGTGACAAACATGGTGAATGGTCAGGCAACCCTGCTTGTTGATGGACTTCAGTTTGTAGTTGCAATCCTTCTTATGGTGCTTGGCGTGCTGGTTGCATTCAGCTGTTTGAAGAAGCTTTTTACAGCAAAGAAGGCAGAAGCATAAATATTTGCGTTTTGAGGTGGTCTATGCTATACTAAACGCTGTTGATAAGAAGAGGAATCTATTGGAGGACTTTAATAAATGAGCAGAGTTGTAGTAGTTACAGATTCAAATAGTGGAATTACTCAGGCAGAGGCAAAGGAGCTTGGTGTAGTTGTAATGCCAATGCCGTTTTATATTAATGAGGAGATGTTCTATGAGGACATAGACCTCACTCAGGAGCAGTTTTATGCAAAGCTTGCAGAGGGCGGAGATATCAAGACATCTATGCCTCTTGTTGGTGATGTGACAGACAAATGGGATGAGCTGTTAAAGGAATATGATGAGATTGTATACATTCCAATGTCATCTGGGCTTTCAAGCTCATGTGAGACAGCATACATGCTTTCACAGGATTATGATGGAAAGGTTCAGGTTGTAAATAACCAGAGAATTTCTGTAACTATGAGACAGTCTGTGCTTGATGCCAAAGCAATGGCAGACAGTGGAAAGACAGCTGAGGAGATAAAGGATATATTAGAGGAGGAAAAATTCAATTCTTCTATATATATTATGGTGGACACACTTGCTTATCTCAAGAAGGGTGGCAGAATAACTCCAGCGGCAGCAGCCCTTGGTACACTCCTTAAGCTTAAACCGGTTCTTCAGATTCAGGGAGAAAAGCTTGATGCCTTTGCAAAGGCCCGTACAGTCAAGCAGGCAAAAAGCATTATGATAGAGGCTATGAAGTCTGACTTTGAGAAGAGATTTGACAGCCCTGATGGAGCTAAAATGAATCTTGAGATGGCTTACACCTTTGATAAGGAAGCAGCAGAGGCTTTTAAGGCAGAAGTACAGGCAGCTTTTCCAAATAATGAGATAGTGATGAATCCGCTTTCATTGTCGGTTTCATGTCACATAGGACCAGGTGCATTAGCAATCGCCTGCTCCAAGAAAATCAACAATTAATTAAGGAGGCATTGAAATATGTCAAAAGTAGATGTAGTGATTGGCTGCTTTTATGGTGATGAAGGAAAAGGAAAGGTTATTGATTACCTTGCAGGGGACGCAGATATTGCGGTCCGTGCGACAGGTGGAGATAACGCAGGACATACAATCAAGGCTAATGGCGTAAAGTATGCTATGCATCTTATTCCATCAGGTCTTCTTTCTGGACATACAATAGGTGTAATTGGAAATGGTGTGGTTTTAAATCCAGAGGTACTCCTTGAGGAGATAGACAATCTCAAGAGCCATGGATATGATATTGAGAAATACTTAAAGATTAGTGAGAAAGCACACGTTATTTTCCCATATCACCGTAAACTGGATGTAGCTCTCGAAAAGGTGAGAAAAGCCAACAAGATTGGTACAACAGGCAAGGGAATCGGACCATCCTACTGCGATAAGTTTGAGCGTTCGGGAATCAGAATGGAAGACTTGTATGCTCCGAACTTCAAGGAAAAGCTTAAAGAGATGACAGAGATGAAGTTAGCTCTCCTTAAGGTTTTTGATCCAGAGACAGACTATACATCAGAGCTTGATTTTGAAAAGACATATGCTACATATACAGAATATGCTGATAAATTAAAACCATATGTATGTGACACAATCACATTGCTTCATAAGGCTTTGGAAGAGGATAAGAAGGTTGTAGTAGAGGGTGCCCAGGCGACACTTCTGGATATCGATTTTGGTTCATACCCATTCGTTACATCATCAAATCCTACAATTGGCGGTATTCTTACAGGAACAGGACTCAGTGCCACAGATATAGGAAACGTATATGGTGTAATCAAGGCATACTCAAGCCGAGTAGGTGAGGGACCATATGTTACAGAGCTTTTAGATGAGACAGGCGATAAGATTCGTGAGTTAGGACATGAGTATGGTACAACAACAGGCAGACCTAGAAGATGTGGCTGGCTTGACCTTGTAACCCTCAAGTACGCTAAGCGTGTCAACGGACTTACAGCCTTATCTGTAAACCACCTTGACACAATCGGAAACTTTGACAAGATTCAGGTCTGTGTAGGCTATGATGTAAATGGAACAGTGACAGAGGATTTCACAACAAATCTCAATGTTTTAAATAATGCAAAGCCTGTATACAAGGAGCTTGCTGGTGGATGGAGCGATATAGCTTCATGTAAGACCTTTGAGGAGCTTCCAGAAAATGCACAGAACTATATCAAGTTTATTGAGGAATATATCGGTGTGCCTGTTAAGTTTATCGGAACAGGTGCTGAGAGAGAGGCTATGATTGTCCGCTAAAAGCAAATTGAAATAATTAGTACCCGTAATCGATTTGGTTACGGGTATTTTTAATAAAAAGGAGAGTTTAGTATATGAGTTATGAAGCTGTAGTTTTTGACATGGATGGTGTGATTTTTGACTCGGAGCGTGCAGTGATGAACTGCTGGCTTGAGCTGGCGCAAAAATATGACATAAAAGACATAGAAAAACCCTATTTTGCATGTGTGGGAACTACTATGGCAAGAACCAGAGAAATCATGCTTGAAACCTATGGTGCAGATTTCCCTTATGATGAATACGCAAAGGAATCATCCAATATATTTCACGAGAAGTATGATGATGGGAGACTGCCGATGAAGCCTGGGGTAGTTGAGCTTTTATCATTTTTAAAGTCAAATGGCAAAAGGATAGCACTGGCATCATCTACCAGGAGAGAAACGGTTATAAAGGAGCTTAAATGGGCAGATATAATAGAGTATTTTGATGTAATCATATGTGGAGATATGGTGACAAGAAGTAAGCCTGCGCCGGATATTTTCCTCAAAGCCTGCCAGGAATTAGGTGTATCGCCGGAAAACGCCTATGCAATTGAGGATTCGTATAATGGAATAAGGGCTGCCCATGCAGGAGGGCTGAGACCTATAATGGTTCCAGATTTGCTGCAAGCGGATGATGAGATGAGGGAGCTTTCGGAACATGTATGTAAGAGTCTTAATGATGTGATAGATTATTTGAAATAATTCTTGTATAAAAATTAAATGTTGATTATAAAAAAACGCAAAAAAATGTAACACACTAGATAATGTGTTACATTTTTTATTTTACACAATATATATCGTCCTTAATGAAAAAAGCTTAACCCCTAAAT
>CAVFAM010000295.1:0-2567 GCA_963620375.1 Bacteroidaceae bacterium | reverse complement strand
TGATTTTACAGCAAAAATTTGTTGTAATTACAACATAGGAAAGATAAGGAGGACAAGACTATGGGAACAAAATATGATTTTTTACTCAGAACATCACTTTTTCAGGGAATACGTGATGATGAGCTTAAGCCTCTGCTTAAGTCTATGCATTACAGTGTGAGAAAATATGAAAAGGGCGAATTTGTACTTCATACTGGCGACACAGGTAAGCCCCTTGGCATAGTCCTGTCTGGAAAGGTGCATATAGAAAAATGTGATTTCTGGGGAAATAAGACTATACTTGACGGTCTGGGCAAGGGACAGGTCTTTGCTGAAACCTATGCCTGCAATCCGGATATACCCCCGATGGTAAGTGTTGTGGCAATGGAGGATTGTGAAATTATGTTTCTGGAGGTGCTGTCTCTGCTTACAGACAGGGCATACAGCCGCAGCGAGCAGCAGCTTCTCACCAATCTCTTCAGGGTTTCTGCACGAAAAAACCTCGTACTGTCCCAGAGAATCTTTCACACTTCTCCAAAGACAATACGAGGTCGTCTCATCTCTTATCTGTCAGCCCAGGCAACCCTGTCGGACAGCCAGTATTTTGATATAGATTTTGACAGACAGCAGCTGGCTGACTACCTGAATGTAGACAGAAGCGCCCTGTCTGCTGAGCTGGGCAAGATGAAGAAGGAAGGACTGATTGACTTCCAGAAAAACAGTTTTAAGCTGATAAATATTGAATAGAGATTTACAAACATCCCACCTGAGTTATCAAGTGGGATGTAATAATATACTTACTATTTGTTTAAGAAACTTAAATCTGGAAGTGAGAGCTTATCCAATACATCCTGTATAAAGCTTTGTGTGTCGTCCCTCACTGTCCTCCACTGGATTACCTCAAGGCTGTTCAGATAATCTGTTTTGCCTTCAAAGAGGTCTTCTGTGGCTTCCTCTTTTACTACTTTTCCTAGGAAATATGCCCTGGCAAGCAGCTCATCATCACAGGTGATTTTGATATTTTTCATGTTCATCTTGAAACCGTTTTTGATTTCTTCCCAGTTAAAGCCTGCTGTCATCTGGTAGATTTTGTTATTATTTCCATAATAATTAGTGGTCATATCTATCCAGTTTTCCGTTTCCGGGTCTCTTGTCATGGTAAGCTCCATGCTCTCGTTATCTGGCAGCTCATAGGTGAATATGCAGGTGGATGCATTTTCTCCGTCAAGGACAAGGGTGGCCCCCTCCAGTATATCTGACAAATCCAGCTCCATCCTGCGGAACCTGTTGTGATTGGTGAGATACATAATCACATTTACGTCATAGTCAGGGTCGTCCATTCCCAGGAGCTCCCATATGAAATGTCCGTCTCCCTTGTGGATAGTTACTGAATAGCCTGTGCTCTCTGTTCCATCATCGTTTTCCACAGTCTTGTCTGTCTCTTCAATCTCTATCTGTGACATCAGCTGAATAATATTGGTGTAGTTGTCCCTGAACCATGCCCTGTCTATATCTGAGGTCAGCTCCGGCATCTTGGGAAACCAGTCTAAGTCTGTCGGGAAAGCATAGCCTATATCATTGCCCAAAATCGGTGCTGATATATACCATGTGTTGTCCTCTGCATACATATTAAGCTCTCCTGCCTCTGCCCACAGCAGGTTAAGCTTGGACTGGCTTGCAAATTTTTTCTGCGAAAAAGACCTGGCAGCATCCATATCTACAGACACGGTTGCCTTCATGTCCTTTATCTCCGGGAAGCCCATCACACCAGTTACCCGGGTGTCAGAGTTCATGTAATCACTGAAAAACTCCATGATGTCAATATCGTATAGCAAATATTCTTTATTTTTTAAAGTTGATTCCGAAAAATTTATCACAGAGTATAAAAGCTTTACTCTGGGATTTCTCATCGCCACGCTTATACCGATTATAAGCACAGCTACAAGTACCAGCAGAATACTAATTCTGATTTTTTTCTTCTTTCCTGTCACTTCTGCTCCTACAATTCCTTACCTTTATTACTGTTATCTGGCAAGCTTCTGCCTTCTTCTGGCACGAATCATGTCAATGACTCCGGCAAATGCTGCTAAGAGTGCTACGCTGATTAATACGCCGCCAAGTATGTCTGTAAACCAGTGTACTCCACATGCGAGTCTTCCAAATACAGTAAGTACAATGAAAAATCCGCATACTGCCTGGATTGTATCCCTGATGGTCTTATTTTCTATATATCTCTTGAGATATTTTCCTGATAATATCATTGTGCTTCCCATGATAACACAGATAAGCATGGTGTGGGATGATGGGAAGGATGCTGCTGGCTCTGTCTCATCAGGCATGATTATTGGTCTGTAATTGATGATAACCTTTTCAAACAATACATATAAGACAACAACTACTGCATAGAGTCCTGCAAGGGAGAAAAGCTCCTTGTCTACCTTTACAAGGCTTTTTCTCAGTATCATCTGAAGTCCGCCAAACAATGCAAAGCACAGGGCTGTAAGAATTGCTACTATTCCTATCGCATTGGTGAGCTTATACCAGAACATGCTGGTTCCGAAAAAGCCTGCTACTGCGCCATTTATCGT
>CAVFAM010000294.1:0-3157 GCA_963620375.1 Bacteroidaceae bacterium | reverse complement strand
TCTTAAGCAGTCTATGATAAAACGCCTTACAACAGGGTGGTTACAGTTCATTACGTTTCCACATCCGCTAAAATTGTAATAATGTCCGTCCGGTGTCAGCATGTAATAGACATTATTGTCTATTCCCTTGAAGGAGAAGCTTGGTCCGAACTCATTGCCCTCTGCTGTGTGGTTGAATACCACATCCAGTATAACCTCTATGCCATTTTCCTTTAGCTCCCTGATTAAGAGCTTTAGCTCGTCACCCTCATGGTTATGCTCTGTGTTGTAGGCATAGCTTGTGTTTGGTGCGAAAAAGGATACAGTGTTGTAGCCCCAGTAATTGTAGAGCTGTTCTCCGTCTACCACTCTGGCGCTTTCCATCTCGTCAAACTCAAAGATTGGCATAAGCTCTATGGCATTTATTCCAAGGTCTTTTAAATATGGGATTTTCTCCCTGAGTCCCTCAAAGGTGCCCGGTGCCTTTACCTTGGATGACGCATCCTTTGTGAAGCCTCTGACATGTGCCTCATATATAACCAAATCCTCAAAGGGTGTCTCCAGCTGCTTGTTGGTTTTCCAGTCAAAGTTGCTCTTTACGACTCTTGCCTTGTATACAAAATCCTTGCCGGATTCAGGCTTTTCTCCCCAGTTTCTCTGACCTGTGACTGCCTTTGCATATGGGTCAAGGAGTATATTATTAGGATTATACACCAACCCTGCTCCCGGGTCATTTGGTCCATCCATCTGGAAAGCGTATTCGAATTCTTCTATTTTGATATCAAACACAAGTATGGAATATGTGTCTCCTATCTTGTAGCTGTCCGGAATCTTTATCCTGCCATATGGCTCCGATTCCTGTGGCTTAAACAGAAGGAGGGTACATGAGGTCGCATTGTGGGAGCTTATGGTAAAGCTCACCCCATTGGCTGTCTGATATGCTCCGTTCATTCTGAAAAATCCCGGTCTGATTTTAAATCCATCCACTATATCTAATGGATAAAGACCTGTGTTTACTATATCTGCTGTTACATCTCCTGCAACTTTTTCTCTCCAAATATACATTTTCTGCCCCCTTGAATTACTTTTTCTGCAATATATCTACAGTATGCCCGCTGGCTCCCATAAGGTCTGCCCTCTCACAGGTTTTCATATGATATTCTAAAAAGTAATCAAATTCTTTCTCACTTAGTGCATTCAGGTATGGTCTTATATAATTTGCTGCGCCATCTGCTGCTATTATCTTGACTCTGTCAAGTCCAGCCTCCTCATTAAGGCTCTCTATATCCTCAAGCCTCACCATGCTGTATAGCTCATTAGCACTGGCTGTTGTGTGGTAAGTCTCGTCTAACATACCGTTCTCCACAGCCTCCAGTATATGCTTTTCCTTAAAGGCATAGGTGATAACCGAATACTCATTCATTATATATGCTACCAGTATGATTCCCCCCGGTCTGGTCACTCTCTTTGCCTCTGTCAGTGCCTTAAGCTTATCCTCCCTTGCGTGGAGGTGGTACATAGGTCCAAAAAGAAGAGTCAGGTCAAAGCTGTTGTCATCAAACCTTTTAAGCTTTAAGGCATTGCCCTGATACGCCTTGACATCTGCCCCCTTTTGCTTTAGCCTGCCAAGATTATGCTTCACCAGCTCAAGGGCTGTCACATCAAAGCCCTCATTTGCCAGAGGTACAGAATATCTGCCGGTTCCCGCCCCGATATCAAGTATCCTGATTTGGGATTTATCCTCTGTATTTTTTTCAGCCATCAGCCTTTCCAAATAGGTGTGTATATACTTCATTGAAGTGACATACTCCACTCTGCCGTGGCGGCTGTCCAGTCTTTTTTCTTCGTTAAACTTGTTGTAATATTCTTCTATTTGTGTCAATTTTCTTCAATTCTTTCTTGTTTTCATACATTAGCTCATCTGCCCTTGAACGGGTGTCCTCAAGGCTCTGGTCTGCCACTGGGTCGTATTGTGCCACACCGCAGGCTATTGCAAGAGGTATCTGCGATTCCAGCTTAAAGTCTGACTCCTCCTGCCTCATTTTTTCCAAAAGCATAACGAGCTTCTCTTTAGATGTGTTCTTTGCAATTACACAGAATTCATCTCCACCTATTCTGTAAGTCCTGCCCACGCCGGAAAAGACATTCTGGATAATGGTAGAGGCCTCTATTATATACTGGTCTCCCACACTGTGTCCCAGAGTGTCGTTGCACTTCTTCAGGTTATTCAGGTCAAAGGTCAGTATAAAGGTATTTTTCTCCTTATCAAACGCCTCTACATCTTTATTATATGCATTTCTGTTATAGCAGTTAGTCAAAAGATCCTTTACTGCCATCTCCTGGTACAGCTTAAGCTTTCTCTCCTTCTCTGCCTGCAGTCTGGCATATCTGGCAGTTTCCAGACTTATGAGAATTATGAATATCAGAAAACCAAACTTAGAGTATCTGTTTGCATTAAGCTGGTCATCATAGTAGGCATTCATATCCATGGCAAAGGCTGTACCAAGCACAAGCCCTCCCACCAGACAGGTGTATGTCTTTCTCTTATGCTTGCCCAGTCTCATGTTAAGGATTATCCCATAAAAAAGATATATGCAACATAGTATTAATTCCAGCTGAACAAGCACTGCATTCTGCTTTATGTCCCTTATTCCCAAAAACTGCATTCCCTGGCAGCATATGGTTATAATAGTCATGGCTATGAGCACAGCATCACAGATTTTCGCATTATGCAGGTGCAGAAAATATCTGATAAAGAGCGTAAATGGATATCCCATAAGCATGAGACAGGTAAATGCGCAGTAGCTTGCCGCAGCCCTTGGCTGTACCAGAAGAATGGCTCCTGCTGTCTCTCCCAGTGACCACAAGCCTAAAAGCCCTGCAAATATGCCCAGATACAGGATTTCCCTGCTTGATCTGCCGCTTATAAAATAATATATTGCAAGACAAACTCCCACTGTAATTATGAGAATACAGAAAAGCATCTCCAGAAAGCTTCGGTATATCAGATTTTCATACATTGCCACACCATCACCAAAGTAAAACTCTGTCGGTCTGGATGCAATATCCGGGTACACCGGCTTTGTTATGACCACAACCTGTGAAGAATAGGCTGGTGTCTCAATCCTATTCCACACAGAGCCTGTTGTATGTCCAAATATTGACTTGCCCTTCTCAT
>CAVFAM010000293.1:0-2639 GCA_963620375.1 Bacteroidaceae bacterium | reverse complement strand
GAAGCCATATTGGGAAACCGTGAAATTACTGGTACAGAGACTGGTTTTAGAAGAGGACCAGATGGATTTTCTGAGCTTTCTCATGCCAGATACCATGCGTGAAAAAATCGAGGTGGAGAAGGAGTTTTCATATAGGTATCAGCGCAAGCGGATGATGGGTGGCAGCCATGTGTATGAGGCTCATTTTGTACGAATAGGCAAAAAGCACGAGAGCCATTCAGTTGCTGTAGGTATCAGATGTATTGACAAGATTATAGCAAGGGAGAGAGAGCACACCCAGTACAGTGAGGCTCTGTTAAATGACTGCCTGTATTTCTACGAGTTTGATGTTACAGATGGTTACATAAGAAAAGAATTCCATATCACGGATGAGTATGACCCATTTTATGATTTGGATATAAAACTGCCTATATATTATGACTATTTTAATTTCTACAGGGCAAAAGAGCTTGGAATGAAGGCTTACACTACAAAAGAGGACAGATACTGGACCTGTGAGGGGCTGAGAGAGGCATATCATAAGGGCAAGAGGAGTGTGGAAATCAGATATGATTCTGAGCAGATGGCTGGAGAATGGACAGCCACAATCATTCTGACTGAGGATTCGGTAGATAACCACCTCCATGCTGTGTACATCTGTAAGGATGTTACAGAATTCAGAGAGCTGGAAAAACGCAGACAGAACGAGCTTGAGATGGCTTTACAGAAGGCTCAGAGTGCCAGCAATGCCAAGAGCAACTTCCTGTCCAGAATGTCACATGATATAAGGACTCCGTTAAACGGCATAATCGGACTCATGGAAATCGGTGAGAAGCATAAGGATGATTATGAGCTTATAAATGCCAACAGAAAGAAGGCTATGATAGCTGCGAACCATCTTTTAAGTCTTATAAATGATGTGCTGGATATGAGCAAGCTGGAGGACGGCAATACCAAGCTTGCCAGTGAACCCTTTGATTTTTATGATGTCTGCTCAGAGGCAGTTGCAATCTGTGAAATCAGGGCGAGGGAAAATGGCATACAGCTGATATATGACAATAATGCAGAACCAAAGTACAGGCGTCTCTATGGCAGTCCTCTGCATGTGAGGCAGATTTTGCTCAATATATTAAATAACAGTGTGAAATACAATAAACCAGGCGGCTTTATCAAGTTTTCAAGCGAGCTTGTATCCAGTGATACAGAAACTGCTGTATACCGGGTGGTGATTGAGGATTCTGGAATAGGAATGAGCAAGGAATACTTAAAGCATCTGTATGAGCCATTTACCCAGGAGCGTTGTGATGCCAGAAGCAGGTATCAGGGAACTGGAATGGGAATGACAATCGTAAAAGCCCTTGTTGACAAAATGAACGGAAGCATAGACGTGTACAGCAGGGTGGGTGTAGGAACGAAGTTTATCATTACAATTCCTTTCAAGATAGACAATACACCTCGTGAGGTGGAGGAAGCGGCTCAAAATACAGCTAATGACATTACAGATATGAATATCCTTGTAGCAGAGGATAATGAGCTTAACATGGAGATTATAGAATGTCTGCTGGAGGATGCCGGAGCAAAGGTTACAAAGGCAGCTAATGGTCTGGAGGCATACAATGAGTTTGTGGACAGACCAGCTGGCAGCTTTGATGTCATATTGATGGATATTATGATGCCTGAGCTTGATGGATATGAGGCGACAAAAAAGATTAGAAGCTCAGATAAGCCTGACGCTGCCACTGTGCCTATCATAGCCATGACAGCAAATGCCTTTGCGGAGGATGTGGAAAAAGCCAGAAAGGCAGGCATGAATGTACATCTGGCAAAGCCTATAAATGTAGAGAAAATGATTACTGCAATATCTAAATTTAAAAGGTAAGAAGTATGGTAGTATAAAATGTATGATAAAATATACTATAAAGTGTATGAGATGTATTTGCAGGCACTAATACAAATAATAAGTGTGAGAGGTAATTAAATGAATATAGACAGAGAGGATATGCTTGAGCTTACAAGGCGGATGACGGTATCAAGAAACTGTTTCAGCAGGCTTGCAGGGGCATATATGGATGATGAGGGCTTTGTAGACGGCTCCTTTAACACTCATTTTTTAAAGCTGAATGCCAGTGATAAGGAGAAAAATCTGGCTATAGCAAAAGCCATTCCATACGCTAAGCCCAACACTGACCTGGTAAACTACAGGCTTGACAGGAGCTTCAGGAAGCCCGGAAGTATAGGACATCTGCTCGAGGCTTTAAGAGAGTGCGAGCTAAAAAATGATGCGCTTTTATATTCATTATATGAATACATTGGCGAAAGATATGAGACAGACCATACATATGCCATATATGTATTTTATGGCAGCTATGATGTGCCGAGAAAGGGCGCCGATAAGGAAAACCAATGGGAATCTGAGGAGGTATACCAGTTTCTCATCACAGCAATCTGTCCTCTGGTAGGAGATTATGAGGCAGGTGTACCTGAGGCGGGATTTTTATACCCGGCATTTGCAAATCACAGTATGGATTTTGAAGGAATCAATGTGTATGGTGCAGACAAAACAGCAGACAGGCTTGCTGACATAATACTTGGATAATAAATGCGCCGCCCGTATATAAGCACGAGCGGCGCATTTGTTAATATAAAAAGTTAATTACTAC
>CAVFAM010000292.1:0-2315 GCA_963620375.1 Bacteroidaceae bacterium | reverse complement strand
CTCATCACACACTGCAAGGGATGCTCTGAATTCCTTGCCTATGGCTCTTCCCAAAGCTTCCTTTGTACCGTAAAAATAGATTGGAACCTCATAAAATTCTGTCATGTTTTTAAAAGCCTTCTTCGTATTCTCTGAAGCCTCCTCCGAAACTATGACTAAAAATGCATTTCCTGTCTTTACGGCTTTCTCTGTTGAAAATTCCCCACTGACTACATTTCCTGATTTAGCTGCAATTCCAAGCATTGATAAAACTCTATCTACCAATTAAGTCCATCTCCTTTTCAAGATTATCATAAACTTCCGTCGGTATTGCGACTTTTAAGGAACGTTCCAGGCCTTTTGATTTGCGTGCCTTTTTTAAACACTCCATATTTGAACATATATATGCACCTCGACCATTTTTTCTTCCTGTGGCATCCAGTACAATTTCATTTTCAGGAGTCTTAATTACTCTAATCAATTCATTCTTTGATTTCATTTCAGCACATCCAACGCACATACGCATTGGGATTTTCTTGTTAGCCATTTTTATTCCTCATCACCATTCTCTGGGTACTCTTCTGTGTATCCATCCTCTGAGTAATCATCATCTGAATACTCATTCTCTGAATAATCACCATCCTCATAGTACTCATCATCTTCATAATCATTCTCGTAATCAAGGAAGTCTCCTGATTCACGAGCCTGTGTCTCGCTCTTAATATCAATCTTAAATCCGGTAAGTCTTGCAGCAAGACGTGCGTTCTGTCCTTCCTTACCGATTGCAAGTGAAAGCTGGTAGTCTGGAACTACAACCTTTGCCGACTTCTCATCTGCATCTGCAATTACTGAGATAACCTTTGCAGGGCTTAAGGCATTCTGGATAAGGATGGCAGGATTCTCATCCCATGTGATAATATCAATCTTCTCACCACGAAGCTCGTTTACGATAGCATTTACACGGGCTCCATTCATACCTACACATGCTCCTACCGGGTCTACATCAGGGTCATTTGACCATACAGCAATCTTTGTACGGCTTCCAGCCTCACGGGAAATTGACTTAATCTCAACGATTCCCTCTTTAACCTCTGTAACCTCAGACTCAAATAATCTCTTTACAAGCTCTGGATGAGTTCTTGATACAAGAATCTTTGGTCCCTTGTTTGTTGACTTAACCTCAAGGATATATACCTTGATTCTGTCTGTAGGATTGAATACCTCACCCTTAATCTGCTCACTCTCTGTGAGAAGGGCATCCGCCTTGCCTAAGTTGATGCTTATGTTCTTTCCGACATATCTCTGTACAACACCTGTCACAACATCCTTTTCCTTGCTGTTGTACTCATCAAGAATAACCTTTCTCTCTTCCTCACGAATCTTCTGAAGAATTACGTTCTTGGCATTCTGGGTTGCAATACGTCCGAATTCCTTTGACTTAACTGTTACTCTTACGATATCCCCAAGCTGATACTTTCCATCAATCATGTGGGCATCTACAAGAGAAATCTCCTCTACAGGATCCTCAACTGTCTCAACAACTGTTTTCTCCTGATAGCAGTTAAACTCGCATGTATCTCTGTTGATTTCTACCTTTACGTTATCTGATTTACCAAAATGATTCTTACAAGCGGTCACAAGAGATGTCTCAATTGCCTCAAGCAAGGTATCCTTGCTGATGTTTTTCTCCTGCTCTAAAATATTTAACGCTTCTAACAACTCATTATTCATTATTTTATCCTCCTATATTGTGTTATGGTGCGCTCTTAGAAATCAATTGCCTGACGAATCAGGGCAATTTCACTTTTGTTAAATATAATTGTTTCTCCATCCTCAGTCTCAATGGTTACTGTGTCCTTATCATAAGCTTTTAACAGTCCATAGAATTCCTTACATCTGTTTATTGCCTTATAGGTACGGATTTCAAGCTCCTTACCCATATTGCGGATGTAATCCTTTTCTTTCTTTAAAGGACGTCCAAGTCCTGGAGAACTCACTTCAAATACATATGCATCTGGTATAAAATCCTCTTCATCAAGAAGAACATTCATCTCCCGAGCTACATCCTCACAATCGTTGACAGTAATACCGCCCTCTTTATCAATGTAGGCTCTCAGATACCAGGTTCCGCCTTCCTTGACATACTCGACGTCTACGAGTTCAAAATTCATCCTGTCAAGAATCGGCATAATAAGGCTTTCTGTCTTGGCTTCGTATACACTTGCTTTTGACATATTTTATACACCTCTTTTCAATATTTAGTTTAAAACGTGGATTGAGAGAGGACTTTTGCCCTCTCTCAATCCTTAATCATCGTGTTATCATATGTATAATAG
>CAVFAM010000291.1:0-5106 GCA_963620375.1 Bacteroidaceae bacterium | reverse complement strand
GCCAAGTATTATAACTTTGATGGCGAGGAGCAAGACGTATTTGAGACACTTGCCCAGGCTGGTGTAAACTACATCCGTCTCAGAGTATGGAACGACCCATATGATGAGAACGGCAATGGCTATGGTGGTGGAGATAACGACCTTCCAACTGCTATTGAGCTTGGAAAGAGAGCTACACAGTATGGAATGAATGTCAGCATTGATTTCCATTATTCAGATTTCTGGGCTGACCCTAAGAAGCAGTTCGCACCAAAGGCATGGGAGGATATGTCAGTTGATGAGAAATCAGATGCCTTATATGATTATACAAAGGAGTCCCTCAAGGAGCTTCTTGACGCTGGTGTAAATGTTACTATGGTTCAGGTTGGTAACGAAATCAACAACGGAATGTCTGGTGAGACAGAGGTTCCTAACGTGATGCAGCTTCTTTCATCTGGAAGCAAGGCTGTCCGTGAGATTGCAAAAGAATATGACAGAGACATCCAGATTGTCCTTCATTACACAAATATTGAGAACAATGATGAGATTGACACAGCAGCTTCTAATCTGGAAGAGTATGGTGTTGACTATGATATCTTCGGATTATCATATTACCCATTCTGGGATGGCACAAATGAAAATATGCAGACTGTTGCCAAGAACCTGATGGACAATTATGGTAAAAAGGTAATCATAGCAGAGACCTCATACCTCTACACAACAGAGGATGGAGATGGCTTCGGAAACAGCTTCGATGGCAGCAAGGATGACCTGGTAGAGGGCTATGGCGCTACAGTACAGAGTCAGGCTACAATAATCAGGGACATCTGTGCAGCTGCAAATGAGGTTGGTGTAGCTGGTATGTTCTACTGGGAGGGAACATGGATTCCAGTAGGAAGTGCAGATCAGGACAACTCAGCACTCTGGGAGAAGTACGGAAGTGGCTGGGCAAGCAGCTATTCTACAAAATATGATCCAGATGATGCTGGAAAATATTATGGTGGATGCTCATGGGACAACCAGGCAATGTTCGATTTTACAGGACATCCTCTTGCATCCTTAAATGTATTTAAGTATTTGAAATATGGTTCAACTGCACCACTTGCAATTGATTATATTCCAGATGTAAATGTAAATATTAACGTAGATGATGAAGTAAGCTTACCTGAAAAAGTAGATGTCGTATACAATGACAGGTCTAAGAATACACAGGAAGCTGTAACATGGGATCAGGCACAGGTCGATGAGATTGACACAAGCAAAGAGGGCAGCTACACAATTGATGGCAAGCTTGATGACGGCTCTGCTGTAACAGCCTATGTAGAGGTTGAGATGGTCAACTATGTAGTAAACCCAAGTTTTGAGGACACTGATACATCAATGTGGACTGTCACATACAATGGAGATGCAGACCCAACAGACTACCAGGAAAAAGAAGATGATGCCCACAGTGGTACATATGCTTTCCACTTCTGGTCAGGAGATTCTGATATGGATTTTGCCATTGAGCAGGAAATCACAGACTTAGAGGCAGGTACTTACAGATTGTCAGCCTTTGCCCAGGGTGGTGACATGGCTGAAAGCTCAGACCTTGAGCTGTACGCAGTGGTAAATGGTGAGGAAATCGCTGCTGAGCCATTTATGCTTACAACATGGACAGACTGGAAAGAGCCTACAATAAATGATATAAAAATAAGTGCTGGTGATACTCTTAAGATTGGAGTCCGCATGAAGTGTAACACAGGAAGCTGGGGAACAGTTGACGACTTCACTTTAAACAGAATTTCAGACTAAAAAGATATACATAGTGCAAAAAGATGCCCCGACTCAGGTCGGGGCATTAATTATTTAGCAGCCGATATTGAAAAAGCTGCAGATAGTACTAAATAAATCTGAACAATTTGAAATAAATTTGATACACATAGTTACAACCTCCTTATTTAATAGTGGCCTTAGCTAAGCACTTAAAGATTGTAACAATTATGTAACATTTACACAATAGGAGATTACTGGAAAGGATAGAGCCTGTTTTTCTCCATATATTCAACAGATGCCATCAGGTCATCATAGCTTCTGACCTCAATAAGCACGCTTGGAAGCTTGTCCTCTGGGATAGAGTCTATAAATTCTTTGTATATAATCCATGGCAGCCGCATTGAGCCTACAGGATGATGGGTGTCCTGTACCTCGTCATTGTCATTGATGTGCATATGCTTCACATAGGGCTTTAAATCATGGCACCATTCAGCCAGAGGCTCAGTACCGATAAAGGCATGGGCGAGGTCAAAGCACACTCCAAAGCGGGGCTCATCTGCCATCGACTCAGCAAGCCTCTTTAGAAGCTCCGCGTTATCGTCAAACATATTCTCCACATAGACGCACAAATCAGGATATTCGGCCAGAAGCTGTCTCCAGTATTTTTCATTTCTGCTCACCCAGCCATCCTGATAGCTTTTGAGCTTGAAATTAGTGATATTGTTGGTGTGAAAAATCACAGCCCGTACCCCCAGCCTTGTGGCTATATCCATGCTCTGATGTATTCTGTAGTCAGAAGCCTTATAGATTAGGGAATCATCACTGTTTATGCAGATATCGAGGAAGACACCATGCAGGGTGTCGTCTGACCTGTCCCTGTCAAGCTTCATGTATTCGCTTATAATCCGCTCTATCTCAGCCTCATCATCTAGTACGGCAGGAATAAAAAAATCATTATACTCAAAGCCTGCATTATATTTTTTTGAAAAATCCACAAATTTATCAATCTCATTTAGTTTTGGTATACAGTAAAGTCTGCTCACGTAAAAACCCCTTTCTGAGAAGCTCATTTGGTGCCTTTGGCTTATCAATAGTTACTATCTGGTATGTTTCAACAGCCTTGGCTTTTCCCTTGAGGGAGAGGGCACCTACGCTGTCAACGGATACCCTGTTTTCTATCTCTGTGTACACGGTTTCACTTATAAGTATCTGACCAGGCAGAGCCTTGGATTCCAGACGGGAAGCCGTGTTTACGGTATCGCCGATGGCGGTGTAGTCAAAACGCCCCATACAGCCGATATTGCCGACGATAGCCGTACCACTGTTTATACCTATGCCCAGATGGACTTCTTTTCCATATTCGGACATGAATTTTTCTCTCAGAGGCTCAAAGCCCTTTTGTATATCGTCAGCAGCACAGACTGCGTTGAATACATAGTCCTCCACATCGTTTGGAGCATTAAATATTGCCATGGCAGCGTCGCCGATAAATTTATCAAGTGTGCCATTCCAGGCAATAATTGAGCTGTAGACCACAGAAAAGTACTCGTTCAATATAGATACGACCTGTTCAGGCTCGAGGCTTTCTGACATGGAGGTAAAGCCCCTGATGTCTACAAACAGTACTGCAATATTTCTTCTGGTGCTGACAGAGGAGAGCTCCATAGGTGTGAAATCAGATATCTGGTCTACCACCTGTGAATCGACATACATCTTTAGGGTCAGCTCCATCCTGCGCCGCTCAAAATTGGCATATATCAGATTGAAAAACAGATTTACAATAATTGCTATTACACAGAAAATCATTGGAACTAAGAGCAGTACACGAAGTCCCATATAGTTTATGTTCATGGCAATAAATATACCCAGGGCAATACACAAAAACTGCAAGATTACATGCCATAGCTTTTTCTTTTTCCTGAGGATTACAGAGAAAAGAGCCACAACAAAGCCAGCCAGAAGAGCCATGGCAAGCCTTGGTAAATCCATAACTGACTTGTCATTCAAAAGGGTCTGGATGATGGCTGTCTCTGTCAGAACCTCCTGCTGGGCATAATCTGACTTTAAGTACTGGTAATAGTGCATAGACTCCTCTGGTATCTGCAGGGAGCCAATTATTGTAATGTGACCATCAATAAGTGATGAATCAACATTTCCAGCCAGCAAGTCAGCCAGACTGATTATCTGATAGCTCTGTGTGTCATATATGGTGTTAAATCCAAAAAGCTCATCATCACTCACCTCTGGGAAAGAATAATCCAATCCCAATGAATCCTGATACTTCATATAAATAGTAGAAGCAAAGCTTGAAATATCATTGTCATTGTATGAGATAGACAAAGCGGCAGTACGGACTATACCATCCGGTGACTGCTGTAATGCGTTGGATATACCAGTTGTCACGACATCTTCAAGCTCATGGTAAGGAAATGAGATGCTCATTGTCTTGTGGTCAGACCAGTCGAGGGATGAATCTGCGGGTTTAGCGAGAATCATGTCGTTGTTTTTAGTGTTATCATTGTTTTTATCTGTGTCGCTACTGTCTGATGTATTGTTTGAGCTATCAGATTGGGCAGCGGAATCTTGAGGCTTGTCCTCTGTATTTGGTTTGTCAGCCTGTGAATCGTTAAATTTTGCAGAACCATTGGTTTTATCATTATCACCAGTCTTGTCCGTGCCACTAGCCTTGTCGGTACTACCAGCTTTGCCAGAAGCATCACCATTATCGTCATCCGCAGAATCAAAGTCCGCAGTAGCAATCGCAACCACATTGCCGGCATCCTTACATGCCTCTACCAGCGCCTCATCCCCCTCAGTGTCCTTTACACCTGACAAGTCCACGTCCAGACCTATGATAGAAGCGTTGTTTTCACTCAAGACATTTACTGCATCGGCAAGCACCTGCCTGCTCCAGTCATCATATTCGCCGTACTGGGATATGGTATCATCATCAATAGATATGATAGTGATACGGCTATCCGCCTTCTCAAATGGGTTGTAGAGATAGACAAAGTTGGTGAACATCTCATCTGCCTCATACAAGAAACGAGAGTAGGAAACTAAAGCAGCACTTACTCCAAGAGTAAGTGCGATTATCAGGCTTATTATGTTATAAATTGTCTCAAGACGCTTTTTTTCTGTTTTTGCAGTCTTTTGTTTTTTTATCATATAGCTTCCTCTTGATTAATTTAATGTAGCTATGTATTCCCTGTTCAGCTTTTCAAGTGACGAACTCAAATATTTTAAGAGTGTCCAGACATAGTCAGGGTCTTTCTTGGCAACTGCGTCAAAGGTGCGGACGTCAAGCTTCTGAATAGTTGAATAAATAGGGTTTCTCTTGTATTTGAATACATACTTTTTGTCTGTCTGCTC